>NZ_JAUBTL010000002.1:67472-78738 GCF_036702475.1 Microcoleus sp. D2_18a_B4 | reverse complement strand
AAAGTACCATTTTTTTGTCGGGTGGTTTATTTTTACCAGTAAAAAGCTTGATCGCTATAATAGAGATACGACCTTCCCAGCAGCCAAACTCCTGATTAACTATGACACTAAAAGAATTAGAACCGCAACTGCTTTCCCTGAGTCCGCCCGAGAAAGCTCAAGCAATACAGATATTAGCTCAAAGTTTAGCCAACACCTGGCAGGGAATTGAAAAAACTCCCGGTGTAGTCGGCGGTAATGCCAGGATTGCAGGGACTAGAATTTCTGTTTGGGGATTGGTAGAGTCTCGTCGATTAGGTGCAACTGATGCTCAACTTTTAGAAGATTATCCGCATCTTAGTGCTAGCGACTTGAAAAATGCCTGGGCTTATGCTGAAGCATTTCCTGACGAGATTGAAGCATTAATTAAGTTGAACAATATAGACTAATATCATGGCAGGTTTGTATGCAGATGAACTATCTTCCTTCTAACTTTTGCCTAACCCTCGATAATTAATCCGTGTATCCGTGTCAAACTCTCTTAGAGTGCCTTCTTCCTTCTGCTAGATAATTTCAGTGCAGGCGATCGCACCAGTAACGTAAAATGTCTAAAAGCGGTATTTGTAAAATAAATTTAGCCCCATGAGCGACGAACAGGAAAAAAAACAAATTTTGACTCAGCAACCGGAAACAATTTCCCCTACCAGCGATGAGTTCGAGCGCAGTGAAATTGCCAGGGCTGATTCAACTTCCGCATCAGCAGAAACTCCCGCAGAAATTGCCGCCCCCGAAGATATTTCAGCGCCAATCGACCAAGCCGAAACAATTCCCGTTGCCGCCGATAGTACGCCGGAAACAACACAACTTGCAAGTTACCCGCCTCCAACAATTCCAACTGCCAACCCCGAACCCAAACCAGCTCGCTCGTGGCAAATCTTAGCAGTTTTTCTCAGCGGAATCTTAGTCGGTTCCGTCCTTAGTCTCGGCAGTTTGCTAGCGTGGAGAATGTATCAGGAAAGAGCGAACCTTCAAATCAAACTACCCGCTGACGTACCCCTCCCCGAAAGCCCTCCGCCTGTCGCAACAGCGCCCATCAACCGCCGGCCCGGACTTCCCCCAGCCCCTGGAAATGGACGGCCCGCCACATTCCCTCCATCGCCCCGTCCCACTCAAATCCCCTCTCTTTCTGGTGTTCCGCAACAAGCTTCGCCGTCGCCGTCGCCGTTGCCGTTGCCTTCTCCTTCTCCTTCTCCCGCTGCGGTTGAAACCCCTGTAACCGAGCGAGTTTACTTTCAAGCCGGTGCTACGGGAACTACTCTGAGCAATAGTTTGCGAGCCAACATATCCAGGCGCTACTTACTGGAGTGCAATAGCGGCCAAAGCATGACAATAAATGTTCAAGAAGGTCAAGTTAGCGCAGCAATTATTGCTCCTAACGGTGAAAATTTAGGTACTGCTGATAGCACAGGTCAGTGGCAAGGTCAACTAGCCAGTAGCGGCGATTATACTATTGAAATTTCAGGCGATCGCCAAGCAAACTACCAAGTTAAAATTGAAGTCAAATAGCAACTATAATTGTATCAGGGGGTAGTTACAAAATACATCAGCCCCCCTGTTGCTAATTACAAATTACCAATTACTTATTACCAATGATCGCACAAGTATCTGAAAACATCTACGAAGCAAAAACCCAGGAAATTGCCAAAGAAATCCTGAAGGCAACTCAAGACAAAAAGCGCTCTTTTTTCGGTCAACTGCAAGACCAAATGCGCTGGGACGACAAATTAATGGATTGGGCGATGGCTAGCCCCGGACTGCGGGTGCAGTTGTTTCGATTCATCGACTGTTTGCCGGCACTCCGCAGCAAGCCGGAAATTGCCCGCCACTTGCAAGAATACCTGACGGCCCAAGAGGTAGAATTGCCCGAAGCTTTGAAAAAATTGCTCAATTTTACTAACGCTGAGTCGATTCCTGGACAATTGGCCGCGACGACGGTTGCGCCTGCGGTGGAAACTTTGGCGCACAAGTATATTTCTGGGGAAAATATCAAGCAGGTAGTTAAAACTTTAGAGCGGCTTCGCAAAGATAAAATGGGTTTTACAGTTGACCTTTTGGGGGAAGCTGTCATCACAGAAACTGAGGCGCAGATTTATCTTAACCGCTATTTGGAATTGATGGAGGAACTAGCGAAGGCAGCGAAGAATTGGCCGCAGGTAGATGCAATTGACAAAGCTGACGGCGAAACTCTGCCGCGAGTGCAAGTATCCGTAAAGTTAACTGCTTTTTATTCTCAGTTTGATCCTTTGGATGCTAAAGGTAGTGAGGAGAAAGTAAGCGAGAGAATTCGCATTTTACTGCGTCGCGCGAAGGAGTTGGGCGCTGCTGTTCATTTTGACATGGAACAGTATGCTTACAAAAGTTTAACTCTGACAATTCTCAAAGACTTATTGTTAGAGGAAGAGTTTCGCAGTCGCACGGATATTGGAATTACATTGCAAGCATATTTGCGCGACAGTGCCCAAGATTTGCGAAACCTGATTTCCTGGGCAAAAAAACGCGGAAATCCGGTAACAGTGCGGCTGGTAAAAGGCGCTTACTGGGATCAGGAAACTATCAAAGCGATGCAGAAAGATTGGCCACAGCCGGTCTACAATGACAAAGTTGCTACCGATGCCAATTTCGAGCAGATGACGCAGTTGCTGTTAGAAAATCACGAATATTTGTATGCAGCTATTGGCAGTCATAATGTACGATCGCAAGCGAGGGCGATCGCCATTGCCGAAACTCTCAATATACCGCGCCGCCGCTTTGAAATGCAAGTGCTGTATGGCATGGGCGACAAATTGGCTAAGCTTTTGGTCGATCGGGGTTATCGCGTCCGAGTCTACTGCCCCTACGGCGATTTGCTGCCGGGAATGGCTTATTTGATCCGCCGTTTGCTGGAAAATACCGCCAACAGTTCTTTCATCCGGCAAAGTTCCGAAGAAATGCCGATCGAACAATTGTTAGCCGCACCAGTTGCTAGTGGCAATGACCAGCTAGTTTACAGCAAAGTATTTCCCAACGTTGCTGATACCGACTACGCCAATACCAAATTGCGGCAACAAGCAGAAACAGCCATCAAATCAGTGCGCGGCAACTTAGGTAAAACCTATTTACCGCTAATTAATGGGGAGTACCAAAATACTGAAGCAACAGTTAACTCACTCAACCCTTCCAATCCCACAGAAGTAGTCGGCACCATCGGATTGCTTTCCGAAGAACAAGCCAAACAAGCCCTTGAAGCAGCAAAAGCAGCCTTCACCGGTTGGCGAAAAACCCCCGTCCGACAGCGCGCCGGCGTCCTCCGCAAAGCCGCAGAATTGATGGAACAGCGGCGGCACGAACTATCAGCTTGGATGGTGTTTGAAGTCGGCAAACCAGTCAGAGAATGCGATGCCGAAGTTTCCGAAGCTATTGATTTTTGCCGCTACTACGCCGATGAAATGGAACGGTTGGAACAAGGGAAGAATTACGATATTCCCGGAGAAACTAACCGCTACAGCTATCAGCCGCGCGGCATTTCTTTAATCATTTCACCTTGGAATTTCCCCCTCGCAATTCCCGTCGGCATGACAGTTGCATCGCTGGTTGCTGGTAATTGTACTTTACTCAAACCTGCGGAATTTTCCTCAGTAATTGCAGCGAAAATAGCTGAAATATTGCTAGAAGCCGGAATTCCCAAAGGGGTATTTCAATACGTGCCTTGCAAAGGTTCAACCGTCGGTGCTTACATGGTGAAACATCCTGATGTTCACATGATTACTTTCACTGGTTCTCAGGAAGTTGGCTGTCAGATTTATGCCGATGCTGCGATTTTGCAGCCTGGACAAAAACACCTGAAACGAGTAATTGCGGAAATGGGCGGCAAGAATGCAATTATTGTCGATGAAAGTGCGGATTTAGACCAAGCAGTTGCAGGCGTAGTTTATTCGGCATTTGGATACAGCGGCCAAAAATGTTCCGCTTGTTCGCGAGTAATTGTGGTGGAATCGGTGTACGATAATTTTGTGGCAAGATTGGTAGAAGCGACGCGATCGCTCAATGTCGGCCCAGCAGAAAATCCCGGCACTCAAGTTGGCCCTGTGATCGATGCAAATGCCCAGTCGCGCATCCGCGAATACATCGAAACAGGCCGCGCCGAAGCTAAAATAGCTTTAGAAATGCCGGCACCTGAAACCGGTTATTTTGTCGGCCCAGTCATTGTTACGGAAGTATCGCCCACAGCCACTATCGCCCAAGAAGAAATTTTCGGCCCGGTTTTGTCGGTGATGCGGGCTCATAATTTCAGCGAAGCGATTGCTATTGCTAACGGCACGAATTTTGCTTTAACCGGCGGATTGTATTCTCGCACGCCTTCGCATATCGATCGAGCCGCATCCGATTTTGAAGTCGGAAACCTGTACATCAATCGCGGAATTACCGGCGCTGTGGTATCGCGACAACCCTTCGGAGGATTCAAACTTTCGGGAGTTGGTTCTAAAGCTGGCGGCCCGGATTATTTGCTGCAATTCCTCGAACCCCGCACCATAACCGAAAATATTCAGCGGCAGGGTTTTGCACCGATTGAAGGAGTGGATGATTAATCTCAAACTCGTTTGATTAAGATTTGATACCCGACTTCTTAAAGAAGTCGGGTATATGCTATCTTGGTTTCAAGAAATCGGGGTTCGGCTATTCTGTTGTTCTAATTGAATTTACTTAAAATGGAATCTACAAAAAATGGTAGTCGCCTAAATTCTCACCATCCTTCACTTGACAAGTGGGTGAGAGTTTTAATGATAGTTATATTAGTCCTGGGTATATTTTTTCGTTTCGCCAATCTCGACAAAAAAGTTTACTGGCTAGACGAAGGTTACACTTCTCTGCGGATTTCGGGTTATACAGAATCGGAATTTGTTCAAGAGTTTGGTGACGGTCAAATCAAGGAAATAAAAAGTCTACAAAAGTATCAGCGGATAAATGCAGATAAAAGCGTTTTTGACACCGTAAAAGGATTGGCAATAGAAGAATCTCAACTTACTCCCCTGTACTTTGTAGCAGTGAGATTTTGGGTGCAACTGTTTGGAGATTCAATCGCAGTAACTAGAAGTTTGTCGGCGGTTTTTAGCGTGCTGGCATTACCTTGTATGTATTGGCTATGCTTAGAATTATTTGAGTCATCGGTGACAGCTTGGTTAGCAGTTGTCATAATAGCTGTATCGCCTTTTCAGGTAGTTTATGCTCAGGAAGCTCGACCTTACAGTTTGTTTGTCATGTTAATTTTACTGTCAAGCGCGGTCTTGCTACGAGGAATGCGCCTAAAAACTAATAGTAGTTGGGCAATTTATGCTGTAACATTAGTAGTGGGATTTTATTCTCACCTCTTATTTGGAATAGTTGCCATAGGACATGGAATCTATGTATTAATTATCGAAAAATTCCGGTTTAACAAGACGGTAATTGGCTATTTGCTAGCATCAATAGGAGGATTGATTGCTCTGTCTCCTTGGATTATAGCTTTTATAAAAAATTCGGGCAATGCCACTGATAAAACATCTTGGCTGTCTCTGAGAAGACCTGTTTCCGAATTGATGAAAAATTGGGTATTGAACATTAGCAATCAATTTTTTGATGTGGGATTTTACTGGGAGTTGCCACGACCCTATTTGATATCTACTCTGCCAGTTATTTTAATGATTTTAATAATGGTCGGGTATTCTTTTTATTTACTTGTCAGTAAAACAGAAAGGCGAGTTTGGTTGTTTGTTGTGACCTTAACGTTCGTGATAGTAGGGATTTTATTACCAGCGGACTTAATTAGGGGAGGGATTCGCTCTGTCAACACTCGTTACATGATTCCCTGTTATTTAGGAATCCAGATATCTGTTGCTTATCTTTTTACTCAACTTCAAGTTACAACCCAATTACAAAAGCTGTGGAGAGTAGCTCTAGTTGTTCTGCTCTCAATTGGAATTGCGTCTTGCTGCCTCTATGTGTCTGCAGATAATTGGTGGAATAAATCTGGCTCTCTTCTTAACGTTTCGATCGCCCGTACACTCAACTCAGCTTCTAAGCCATTAATCATAACAGACTTTTCAGAGTATATTGTATGGGATATCGGCAATTTACTCGGTATGAGTCACCAACTAGATCCCAAAGCTAAATTGTTACTAATGTCACCTCAAAAGAATGTTGAAATTCCGGGAAATTTTAACGAGATATTTTTGTACAGTATTTCTCCCGAATTAAAGACCAAAATTGCCAAAACTTATCAATATAAAATACAAACTATATATGCGGAAAATGACGAAATGATCCTAGGGAAAATAGTCAATAAATGATATTTTATATAGTAACAGCAGGTGAGTTTGTTTAAAATGGAATTTCCGAAAAATTGCGATCGACTAAATTCTCACAAGCCTTCACTTGACAAGTGGCTGCGATTTTTAATTATCGCTGTATTAGTCATCGGCATTTTCTTTCGGTTCGCCCATCTCGATCGCAAATTTTACTGGATCGACGAAACATATACTTCTTTGAGAGTTTCTGGCTACACCGAAGTCGAACTAATCAAAGAAATTTCGTACCAGAAAATAACCTCGCCCTCGGATTTACAAAAATATCAGCAGATAAATTCAGAACACAATTTAACTGACACGCTACATTCTTTAGCAACAGAAGACCCCCAACACCCGCCACTGTATTATGTACTAGCGCGATATTGGGCGCAATGGTTCGGCAGTTCCGTTGCCGTAATGAGAAGTTTGGCAGCCGTGATTAGCCTGCTAGTATTTCCCGCAATTTATTGGCTGGCTTGGGAGTTATTTGAATCTTCAGCAGTAGCGTGGATGGCGAGCGCAATTTTCGCAATTTCTCCCTACCACATCTTGTTTGCCCAAGAAGCGAGACAGTACAGTTTGTGGACATTAACTACTATTTTATCCAGTGCAGCCTTGCTGCGAGCAATGCGCTCTGACGAAAATAAAAATGCTCTCGCCCTCGTTCTTTCCTGGGCGCTTTATGCAGGCACAGCAACACTGGGATTGTACACCCACTTGTTATTTGTCTGCGTCGCGGCAGCCCACGCACTCTACGTCGCAGTTATTGCCAACTGGCGCGATATTAAAACATTCATTGCCTATTATATAGCAGCTTTCATCGCCTTGATGGGCTTCATGCCTCCCCTCATAAATACTGTAGAAAACTTCAATCAAGTTAGAAGCACAACAGCATGGGCTCAACAGACAAATTTCTTAAGATTAGTCAGCAGGTGGGTGGGTTCCGTCACCATAGCATTTTTTGATATTGGCATTGATGGAACTGCCAACGCCACCCAACTAGCCTTGCTAATTCCAGTTGGGCTCATGATTCTAGCTTTAGTCGGCTATGCCCTTTATTATCTATGCCGACAAACACCAAAGCGAGTGTGGTTGATTGTATTGTTATTAATTGCAACAACGGCTTTGTTTTTAGCAGTGCCTGATATAATCAAGGGTGGAAGGCGATCGGCAAATCCGCGATATTTAGTTCCTTGTTATGTGGGAATTCAGCTAGCAGTGGCTTACCTGCTGTCTGCGAAAATTAGTAACAATTTGGAAAAGTTTAAACAGCAAAAACTGTGGAAAATAGTTATAGTTGCCGTTTTTTCCGCAGGTATTATATCCGGTGGAGTTAGTTCTCAAGCAGATATTTGGTGGAATAAAGGCAGCGGTTGGTTGCGCGCCTTGGAAGTAGCTGAGACTGTCAATCAAGCCAGCAATCCCCTAATTATCAGCGATGCCAATATCGCACATATCATGCCTTTAAGTTATTACCTAGAACCAAAAGTCAAACTGCTAATAGAACCCCGCTGTTACACTTCTTGCTACAAAAATCGAGAAGTGGCAAAGAAAAAACCGCAACCCCCGCAAATTCCCGGCGGTTTCAGTGAGTTGTTTTTATACAGACCGTCCTCTACTTTGCGATCGGCAATTCAGCAACAAAACTATCAAATAGCTCCGGCTGACACTAAAGTCGATCTTAATCTGTGGAAAATTACCAAGAAATAATCTCAAATATTAAGGCCAAAAACACGAGTTTGCTGCCAAAAAATAAATGTATTATTCACTGCGACATACTGGCCATAAACGGTCTTGTTGGAAGTATGTCGCAAGTAGAGTTCGATAGGTTGGCTTTTCGTGGTAAGCTAAAAGTTAAGAATAAAAAAATAACATCAAAAATCTCAAATGACAGTCACTGAAACCTCCAACATTCGTAAACTGCTGTGCGATCCAGACTTAGGGCTGATTCCTCACCTAGAAAAGTGCCTGAAAGATTTGCATTCATCTGCGATCGCCAGTGGAGAGAAATTCAAGGTAGAACCTTACGATATAGAACTCAAAAGCTGCCACACCCAGAAGCATCCCAACGACCAAAAACCCCTCGTCACCCAGTCAGTGTTAATAAAAGTTCCCCTGACTGGGAAAGTTCAAGACAAGATGCACCTATATCTGATCGCAACTGAGTTGCAGAACCAAATCGACGTTAAAATTATCGACTGGAGTGCCTTAGAACGCCGCCAATACGACATTCAGGGCATCCCCTTAAAGCAGCCGATCACCAAAATAGACGGCCAGATGAATTACGAGTTAGTATTCGATCGACCAACCTACTGCTGCATCACCCTGTGTCGCCAATTTGACTTAACTTACGCCGCCAATTTTTAATACCAATTGTGAAAAGTAGGGACACGGCATTGCGTGTCCGGCGCGGGGAGTAGGACACGGCATTGCGGTGTCCCTACGGTTTGCTTTTAATAATTGGTAGAAGATTGAGGATTGTAGATCGATCGCACCAAATCCAGTTCAAACCGCTCGATTCGCAGTTTCCGCAAGAATCCTCTTAATATCAGCAGGAGTCAGACTCGGATTAGCTTGCAACATCAAAGCTATCACGCCGGATACTTGTGGCACTCCCATTGAAGTACCGGCAAAATATCGATAGGGAATCCCCGGTTGAGAAAGCGGCACAGTTGAATAAACATCACTAGAATCCGCCCTACCACCGTCGCCGCCCGGAGCAACAAAATAATTAATAGTCTCCGTACCCGCCCGGTTAGAATACTCCCCAAACAAGCCATTTCGGGTAACACCACCGACAGCAATTCCTACCTCATTGGCAAACCGAGCCGGATAATCTACTTGTGGACGAGCATCATTTCCCGCCGCCGAAATCACGATCGCGCCTTGAGCTTCAGCCGCTCGAATCGCATCCAATTCTTGAGCATTCAACTGTTGACCGCCCAAACTCACATTGATTATCTTCGCTCCATTTGCCACCGCATAATTAATCGCATTAATTTCATCCCGAATTTTGCCCACTCCCACCTCATTAAGTATTTTCAAAGGCATAATCTTCGCAGTCGGAGCCGTTCCCGTAATCCCAACCCCATCTTTTTTCGCAGCAACTAAACCCGATATATGAGTGCCGTGATTGTTATCATCCATCGGGTCATTATCGTTGTTGACAAAATCCCATCCCCGGAAATCGTCAACAAAGCCATTGCTATCATCATCAACCCCGTTGCTAGCTTTATTGCGACCGATCGCATCAACGCCGGTTTCCCCCGCATTGCTCCAAATATTCCCCGTCAAATCCGGGTGATTGTAGTCAACTCCGCTGTCGATAACTGCCACCACAATTCCGTCTCCAGTCAATCCCTGGGCCCAAACTTCTGGAGCTTTAATTAAATCTCTGCCCCACTCGTCGCCGCCCAAGTCGGGAACATCAGGAAAAGTTGCAGTACCTTGACCTTTAGCAACTGCCGCCGCTGCATTCACCAAACCGAACCCAAAACGAGAGTCAAAACCTTGCAAGTTGCTCGGATTGTTAGGAGAAACAGTTGCAGGGGTTGCAGACAGATTTAGGGTGAAATCTGTACTGCCTTGGTATTGATAAACTCGAACAAAGTAAGTTCCTGCGTCTAAACCATTGATATCGATCGACTCCGGCGATAAATCCGGTTCTTGAGAAGAAGCAATAATATCGGTGAAGTCAATAGAATTGTCGCCATTAATATCTTTAATTAGAGCAACGTCAACATCCGCCGTCAAACCGCTGACAGTTAATTTAAAGTCGCTAGTGGCAGGCAAAGTAAAGCGGTAAAGGCCGTCTGGCCGGGCGTTGCTAACCGAGTCTGTGATTGTTTGAGTGCCGCCCAAAACGCCTAAATCGCGAGCTTGATCCAGTTGGTTGCCCAATACGGTAGTTGCAGAGATGAATGTATTGGCGAGGTCTTGTGGAGATGCGTTGGCTACCAAGCCTAAAATAGCATTGGATTGGCGAATTTTAATTAATGTATTGGAAATACCGGGGGCGATCGATATTTCTTCGAGAATCAAGTCAGCTTCGGTAAGATTGTCAGTCAGTCCGATCGAATCCACAAAACTGTTAAAGTCAGTAATAACGTCTGCAGCAGCCGGATCGGAGACTGCGGAGTTGCTGCGGAGGACAAAGGTATCTGGGCCCAAACCCCCTGTCAGCGTATCTTTGCCGCCATCGCCCACTAAAACGTCGCTGCCAGAGTCACCGTTGAGGGCGTCATCTCCCTTACCTCCCTGCAAGGTATCGCTGCCGGCATCGCCAAACAGGATGTCGCTGCTGACACCTCCGTTAAGTACATCGTTGTCTGCGCCCCCTAACAGCGTATCGGAATTGCCACCGCCGAGAATGCGATCGTTACCATTATCACCGCTAATTATTTCGGCATCCGACGAACCGACAATAAAATCGTTGCCGCCGAGGGCAAAAAATCCGTTAGGATAAGGAGTCACAAAGCCCGGAGTCAAGGCGAAACTATTGGGGCTATCATCTAAAAGATAGGAAAGACCGTCAGGGCTCGGGCCGGGCATAGAAATGTACTCCTAGTGAGGTATATCGATCTAAATTTTAGATTTTAAATTTAAGTTTGTGGTTAAAAATGCCCTAAATACTCTGTAAGGCGGGCATTACAGACAGTCTGTAGAGGTCTGCATAGGTTAGGTTAAACTGAGATGTTCCACCCTTCTCAATTACTTGTTTAGGAACAGGCAAGATGCCTGTTCCACAAAAATGTTGAGTTATTGTGGAACGAACATCTTGCCCGTTTAGGAACAGGCAAGATTCCTGTTCCACAAAAATGTTGAGTTATTGTGGAACCAACAGGCAAGATGCCTGTTCCACAAAAATGTTGAGTTATTGTGGAACCAACAGGCAAGATGCCTGTTCCACAAAAATGTTGAGTTATTGT
>NZ_JAUBTL010000002.1:0-67372 GCF_036702475.1 Microcoleus sp. D2_18a_B4 | reverse complement strand
GGAACGGGCCGGAGATCCCGTTCTTGACAATGGTGCAACATCTCAGGTTAAACAAATTTATTCCGTCATATCATGCCGTGTAAATCAACCAAAATTCCGCCTTAGCCCCTCTAAAATATAAAATCTAAAACAGTATAACTTAATCCCAAATTCAAAATCGGGATAAGAAAATGGGAAAACAACACTTGCATCGAATTCAACATTTTTTAAACATCGCGAAGTCGCATTTAAAGCCTTATTTGCGCTATTTGATTTTAGGCGGGACGTTTTTATTTATTGCCAAAGCTTTTTTAACTCACTGGCGAGAAGTCGCGAATATCCAAATTCGAGCCGAAAGTTTTCCGTTGCTGGCGATCGCCCTTGGCGTCACTTTACTTTCTCTAATTTTTGTCGGCTGGGTGTGGATGTTGATTTTGCGGGAATTCCGTCAACCTGTAACTGCCGCCTGGGCGATTCAAGTTTTTCTCAAAACTAATATTGCCAAGTATTTGCCGGGAAATATTTGGCATTTTTGGGGTCGAATATTGGACGCAAAAAATGCAGGAATTTTCCCGAAAGCTGCTACTCTTAGCGTGTTGCTGGAACCGCTGCTGATGGCTTCTGCGGGCGTTTTGATTGGGTTGATTTGTTTTGACAAATTCAATTGGTGGTTGCGGATTGTCGGTTGTGCTGCTATTTTAACGGCGATTCATCCCCGCATTTTAAATCCGATCGTTCTCTTTGTAGAGCGGTTAAAGTTATCAAAGAACAATGGGGAAAATTCCCAGGCTGGGGAGGCTGCGGGCGAGAAACTGAATTTTCGTGTAGAGTCTACCTCCAATCTAGCTAAAAAAACATCGAATGTCAAGTCCCGCCGCAAAATTAATTTGCCAATTAAACGCTATCCTTTAGTGCCGTTAATCGGACAAATGTGTTTTATCGGATTGCGGGGCTGCGGTTTTTTGCTAACGGTAATGGCTTTAACTCCGGTGAGCTTTAGCAATATTCCCAACTTGTTCGGTGCTTTTTGTTTGGCGTTTGTTGTCGGTTTAGTCGTACCGGGAGCACCGGGGGGAATGGGAGTATTTGAAGCAACGGCGATCGCCCTGCTGTCCGATCGCTTTTCTACGGGTATAATTCTGAGTGCGGTGGCTTTGTATCGGATAATTAGCATTCTGGCGGATGTTTCGGGTGCTGCTTTGGCAAAGCTCGATCGCCAGCGCGATCGGCACAGTAAAAAAAGGTGAATTTGAAATAAAATATTTGAGGAATATAATTTGCTGCGTTCGAGGAATCCCTGAATCGGGCAATGTAGTAAAAGCTATAATCAAAGTCGTGAGTGCCAACTCACAGACGTAGGTAAATTAGTTGAACTTTGGTTGACCGTGTAAATCCAATCATCTCACTGGCAGCAAATTCATCACCTTACAGGTTCTTTGAAATAATGACTCTAACCTCCGGTTAGCCATGACTCATAACAACAATCGAACGACAACAATTCGTTACCTTCTAATTACATCAGGTGTACTGGGGATCGGTGGATTAGGCTATCTTGCTTATACCCTGTTGCGCCAACCCAACGAAGTACGCTACTACGCATCCGAACAGCAATGTATTGTAGATGCGACGAACCAAAGCAACGGGTTCACCAAAGAGCAGTGTCAGGCCCAGTTCCGGTACGCAATGCAGGAATACGAACGCATTACGCCCGTGTATCGCACGCAGCCAGAATGCCAAGAAGACACAGCAAGCATTTGCTCGCAGGTATCGAATTCCAGCGTTGCTACCCCCGGATGGCGACCAGAGTTCGGCGGCTTCTATTTCACCGATGATGTCGATGATGATGCGCCTCCAACAGTGGTCAACGGCGTCAACGGCGGCTCCTACACGATTTATCCAGTGCAACCCGTTTACCGCTCCAACATCGGAATTGTAACTCCAGATAGAACCCAGATTACTCGTCCCCTACCGGGCATACCGCTAGATTCTCCCTACTTTTCCTCCAGTCGCGACACCCCAAATCGCCCCCCAGGCCACGCAGCTCGCGGAACCATCAAGGGACGAGGGAGCTTTGGTACTTCTGTCCGCTCCACGGCTCCTTTGGGAAGCGGAGGCAAATGACATCGATTCCGGTTGCACTCCTTATCATTGTTGACTGTTGACTGTTGACTGTTGACTGTTGACTGTGAGTCAAAAAAATGAAAATTGCGCGAATTATTTGTTGGCATCGGGATTCGACTTTACGCCCGACTTTCTAAGCGCGGATTTGATATCATTCCGGCGCAGGCGGAATTGATATGATGCAAGCATTTTTGAGCGGCGATTCAGGGAGCATCTCATATTTGCAAAAACACTTCTTTCTTCTTCCTTCTGACTCTTTTCTCCTGGCTCCTGACTCCTGACTCCTAATTCCAATTTCGAGCTTTGCTGCTTTCATTGAGATGCTCCCGCGATTCATCCCAAAACTATTTTTTCTCTAGTTCTTTTCTCTGTTTTTGTAAATCCTTGAGTTCCACACCACTAGCAAGGCGCTTCAACCATGTATCCCTTTTTGTTTCAGCGACGACGCAACTGGCAGCAGCACGTATTAGATAACGCCTACCAATGTCAGCCTCTTGCAGACATCAAGCAACGCTACTGGGCAGAAGCCTTAGACCGTCCCTTTGGGGTGATGTTTTCGCGCCAGGAAGAGGCGAGGCTCTGGGATGCTACTGAGGCTCTTTGGGATATGTGTCGGGAGTTTTTGGACTGGTTTTTCACGGCTGATGGCCTAGAAAATCGGATGAAAAAACTCGCTATTCCCCCTGCTTTCTGGGAAGCAATTCAGGTTTCGTGGGATCGGGTTGACGAAGCAGAAGATATGTCTCTTTATACCCGTTTCGATCTTGCCGTCACTGAAGATGGAAAAATTAGCCTTCTAGAAATCAACGGCGAAACTCCTCTCTTGGGTGCAGAAACAGTCTATCAATGGCTGTGGTTAGATGACATGAAAAAAACAAGCCGAGATTTGCGTTCGCTTCCCAACGATGCCAATCAGTTCAACAACTTTTGGGACGAAGTTGCGGGTCGATTCCGCACTCTAAGTCGTCATTATGATTTAAAGCAGTTCGGCCTGAGCTTGTTAATTGACGAGCATCTGTCAGAAGATACCGAGATGGCAGGACAACTGGTCGAAATTATTAATCAAGAATTGGGAAACGATCGCTTTTTCACCCAACTTGTAGGATTGCGTAACCATCTGGGCGTGGATGAAGAAGGATTTTTTGTCGATCAATTCAATAATCGGATTATGCGGCTGTGGAAAATCATCGATTGGCTGGATTTGCAACTTGCAAGCGAATCTTTTAACGCAGATGAAGCCCTAGCATCGCGCCTGATAGCGGGGGACGTGAAAATCATTGAGCCGCTGTGGAAACAGATTTTAAGCAATAAAGGAGCGATGGTGTGGATGTGGGAATTATTTGGCAACCACCCAGTTTACGCTCAATTCTTGCTACCGACTTTCTTCACAGATACTATCTCGATCGAATCCACAACATTACTGACCCAAATGCACGTCAAAAAGCCCCTCGTGGGTCTAGAAGGTGTTGGGGTTTCTATTGAAACAGGCGATTTTGTTGCCGGAGCCGTTCACGCCCGCGAGGCGATGGGCTACGATCGCGAAGGATTCATTATTCAGTCCTATCAACCCTTGCCCGAATATTTTGGCTACCACTTCGTCGTAGGTTCCTGGATTGTCGGCGATACTCCATCCGGCATGGTATTGCGCGGAGATACCAATCCGATCACCGGACGACATTGCTTAATCGTTCCGCATATCGTGAGCGATCGTCTGGTGAATACTTAAATTATAATTAGAAAAACTATGAAATTACAAACTCATGATGTCCGGGGAATTCCGATTCTTAGCAGTGAGTGGAGTGTAGATGAATTTATTGCCGATGAGTTTAAAATTCCCGAAGTCGCGCCTACAATTCAAGCTGGATTTATGGATCTTCTGAGCCGAGATGTGTTCTCTGAGGGAGACAGTCAGCCACTCTACGAACACCTCCTCTCTCGCAGTTCGGAGTTCTCGTTAGAATTCATGAGTGCGATCGAACTTTGGCTGCAAGACGAATTACGGCACTACGTTGCTCTACGTAAGGTCTATCACATGGTATCAGGTTTGTCCCCAGAGGCGATCGACCAAAAAAACCAGAGTCGGGTGCATGAACTCGAACCGATATCGTTTCTGATTGAGAACGAATTCACCATTCTAGTTGGTTTAATGTTTGACGAAATGGGTTCCGTGTGGTCTTATCACCGGGATATTAAGGAATTCTACCAACACTATGGGAAGGGCTTTGCTCGCGTAGGACATTTGGTCACGCAGGATGAGGGGCGGCATTTTAGGAATGCTGCGACTCTCATCCAACATCGCCATCCCGACAAAATCGATCGGATCGAACCCTTATTAGAAAAGATTAGCGAGATGGAAGCCAGTCTTGCTTATTATCCCAAGACTTTCTTTCTAGATCACGCTCAGGAAAGAGACCGCTTTCCGAAAGATTTTAATACCCAGGTGATTCAAAGAATTCTCTCTTTTTTCTAACAGAACTACCAAGTTAATCATCGGATTAAAATTATTATACTTTCCGTGCCGATCGAGCATCTCCAACCTGACGCAGCCTACCGCAACTTTCTCTTTCTCCTCTAACTCTCTCTGTGTCCTCTGTGTCCTCTGCGGTTAAAAACCAATACGGTTCAGTTAAAACTATTTATTCCGGGCGAGATCCCCCTAAATCCCCCTTAAGAAGGGGAGTAGGGGTTGACTTTGAGTAGGTTCTTGTCCCCCCCTTTTTAAGGGGGGCTAGGGGGGATCGAGCTTAACTGAACCGTATTGGGTTAAAAACTCTAATTCTTATATGAATTAAAGCATTTTTTCCAGAAATTGCTTAGCCCGATCGCACTTGGGGTTACTAAAAAACTCCTGCGGCGGCACATCTTCCGCCACCTTTCCGCCATCGAGAAACAATATCCGGTGGGCGACTTCCCGCGCAAAACCCATTTCGTGAGTTACAATTGCCATAGTAATTCCCGTTTTTGTCAAAGCTTTCATCACATCTAACACTTCTTTAACCATTTCAGGATCGAGTGCAGAAGTCGGTTCGTCCATCAACAAAATTTCCGGTTCCATAGCCAAACAGCGGGCGATCGCCACCCGCTGTTTTTGTCCCCCCGAAAGTTTAGAAGGATAAACCTCTGCCTTATCTGACAAACCCACTTTTTCCAGCAATTCTAATCCCTTCAGACGCGCCTCATCCTTAGCCACCTGCTTCACCTTTACAGGGGCATACATCACATTTTGCAGCACAGTCATGTGCGGGAACAAGTGGAAATGCTGAAAAACCATCCCCACTTTCTGGCGGATTTTCAGAATATCTACCTTCGGCAAAGTAATATCCACCCCGTCAATATATATGTGTCCCGAAGTCGGAATTTCCAGTAAATTCAAACACCGCAAAAAAGTAGACTTGCCGCACCCCGAAGGGCCGATAATGGCAATCACTTCTCCTTTATGAATCTCAGTAGTGATCTCGCGCAAAACCTTCAGATTGCCAAAAGATTTATACAGGCGATCGACCTTAACTGCTAGTTTGGAGTCTGCGTTCGAGTACATTGGCCCCCCAAGTTAAACTAAGCACCATCAAATAATAAATTGCGCCGACAAATATCAAAGGTTCAAAGTAAATATACTTTTCTGCTCCCACAATTGTAGCGCGGCGCAGCAAGTCTTCTACGCCAATTACTGAAACTAAAGCTGAATCCTTCAGCAAAGCAATACTTTCATTCACCAATGCCGGCAAAATATTTTTCAACGCTTGCGGCAAGATAATATCGCCCATCATCAGTTTGTAGGGAACGCCGAGGGATTCTGCGGCTTCTTTTTGACCTTTATCTACGGCTTGAATTCCCGCGCGGATTGTTTCGGAAATATAAGCCCCAGAATTCAGGAAAAAAGTAATCACGCCAGCTTGCAGCGCCGATATATTATAGCCTGTAAGCTGCGGCGTTGCAAAATAAACTAAAGTCAACTGCAAAATTAGCGGTGTTCCTCGAAAAATTGAGGTATAAGCAGTGGCAAACCAGAACAGCGGTTTAATGCTAGAAATCTTAAACAGAGACAGCACAATTCCCCAGATAAATCCGAGAAAGGCCGACAGCAAGGTAAAAGTTAGCGTTACCCAAAGCCCGGACAAAATATAAGGCAAACTCGGCAAGATTTTGCCAAAATCTAACCCGAACTTGGACGCTACCGCAGGCTGATTTGCTTGAGCCTGTTCTTGCGGAATCGGTCGAGAAAACCACTTAGTAGCTAGTTCCTTAATTTGACCGCTGGCTTTCATTTGCTGGAGGACTCGGTTGAATTCTGGAACTAATCTCGAACCTTTCGGAAAGGCGATCGCCGAACCGCTTTCTTCAGTATTCGGGATTGTGTTAAATTCCAAGTCCGGGTTCGCTGCTGCATAACCCGTAGCGACAGTATCCTCGATCACTCCTGCGGCGATGCGGTTCGATTTAATTTCTTGAATGATGTCAGGAATCCTATTGAGAGCAGCCAGTTGCACACCGGGCATTTTTTTCACAGCTTCCTGCTGAATGCTTCCGAGTTGAACGCCTACTTTTTTTCCGGCTAAATCTTCAGCTTTGGTCAAATTGCTGCCTTTATTGGCGACAATTGTATTTTGAGCTTCGTAGTAAAGGTCAGAAAAATCAACATTTTTTTTCCTTTCTGCTGTGGGAGTCATTCCAGCCATCACAAAATCGGCTCTTCCCGCCTGCAAAGCGGGAATTAAGCCGTTAAAATCCATGCCAACTACTTTCAGTTCGTAGCCTAATTTTTTAGTAATATATTTGGCAATATCGATGTCAAAACCGATGATTTCGTTGCCGCTAACAGCCGTATCTTTAAATTCATAGGGCGGGTAGTCTGGGGAAGTCGCCAGTGTTAAAGTCTTGTTGGCTTGGGCGTAGCTGGCGATCGCCATTAAACAAAAGGCGATCGCGATCGCCGCCACCAGCATTGATTTTAATTTTAAACGTTTCATATCGAACATTGTCCTAAAAAATCCCCTCGCCCAGAAAATATACCACAAATCGGAATCAAGTCACCATTGTAAAGGAAGATATATTCCTGGACGCACGGGTTTCCAGAAACCGGGTTTGATGGACAAACAAACTGCATAATTAGCCTTTAACAATGGTAAAAAACCCGGTTATAAAGGTATTAATCCGCCCGGGGCTAAAGATAGATAATTGTGCCACCAACTTATATTTAAAAAATGTCCGAAAGGCACAACTTTTAACATTTTAGAAAGTAAAGCTTGTCCGCACAACTCCCACCCATGTTGTACCGTTGTCCAAGTTGCGATCGGTATTTCTAATCATCCAGCATATTCCATTTATATGTGGTACAAGGTATTCAGTATATCAGAGCAAAAGCTGATTGGGCGCGGGTTCCTTACGATTTGTTGGAACTGATATCGAACCGGATTGTGAATGAGGTAAAGGGGGTGAACCGGGTGGTTTACGATATTACTTCTAAGCCGCCGGGAACGATCGAGTGGGAGTAATACCATTGTCGATTATTGATTTTCGATTTGGATAGATGCCGTCTGTAAGTCCTGTGTTAATTACAGGACTTACACAGAAAATTTATAGTCTAAGAGTCAACTGTCAACTGTCAACTGTGTTGAATAGTGTTGCAAAAATGCTTCCAGTTCTGTCCGTCCTTGTTGGGTAATTGAGTTGTAGAAGACTTCTTTTTGTCCATTGGGAGTGTAGAAACGATAGAAGCGTCGATCTCGATCGATTGGTCGCAGGTATACTAAGGGAACGCCAACAGATGCAAGGAGTCGGGCTTTTTTGCGATCGCGCATCTGCACCTCTGGGCGATCGTGCCAATGAGATTGACATTCTATCACGAGTTTGGCTTTGCGACTAGCACAATAACCGCGTTCCATCAAGGCGATATCGACTCTGGAACTCACCCAAAATTTCCAAAGTTCAATGGGAAGACGGGTGAAAGTTTCTGGACGGGAACAGATGATTTCTAGGGGAACTTGGGGACAGTAACGAAAGCGATCGCCTAAAATCATCTCTAGAATATCGATAGCGATCGTTTCTAACTCGTTGATAATTTCTCCGCTTTGGAATTGGGGAAATGAAGACAAAGAATTGTCATAGTCAAAGGCGTAGAGCATTAGTTTTATTTCCGATTAGGGTTAGTGGGAATTAAAGGGGTTGTAGATGACTGTCCAAGCGTTTGCACCAAGAGCGGTGGCAGTCCAAGCGCCCTTCTGGTAAGGTTTGCCTTCTTTCCGAGCGCGGTAGAGAGTTGTGGTGGATACCTCCAGCAGTTGTGCGGCTCTATGGGTTGTGCAGGATTGCTCTATTACAGTTGGGTGGGATGGGAGTTTTACTCTTCTCTTTTTGTTAAGGGAGTCGAGGGGAGTAGGTGGCTCGTCTGGGAAAAGGCTGAGTTGAAAGGCTGTCATAGAACGATTACCTGACTTTTGAATTACGGAGTTGAACTAATTCGAGAGTAGGCGTTTAGCTAGCGGGTGTCAGTCCCCAGTTATTTCCACTAACCGCCAAATTGGTGGAAGTTTTATTCCACCAATATCCTGAAACTATTTCTATACAAAGGTTTTAGACTTGGGGAGCGAGTTGCCAGTTTAGGGATTAATGGGTTAGACTCATTTCAAGGGCAAGGTGCTAACAGATACAAAGAGCTATGGAATTGGAAAGCTGCTGGAACGGTTGGGATATTTTTCTGAAGTGTAAAGCTGTTGGTGATAAAACGCTATCACCTACTGAAATAGAAGCTTTTTTGATAAGTTTTGCTCGGCAGAATATTGAAAAAAGTCCTCCCACAATTGCTTTGGAAATTTTGAAGCATCAAGATGTAGAAGCTTACAAGAAAACGATGGGTAGAGTTTACAGGAAATTTGGAGTCAAAGGAGGTAAAGGAAACTTTGGCAGATTGCGAAAGCAATTGGAACAGGAATATGCCAAATCAGAGCATGCTTCTCAGCCTTTCACGAGTGGATCTCAAAAGTTAACTTTTGAGCATATTGTGGAATCAATCAATGTAGATTACCAATCTCAGGCATCTTTGCGATATCACAGCAATACTCCTCGCAGTGGTGCTGTTGAGTTTGTTGGTCGCACGGAGAAACTTTCAGAATTGCACCAACTTCTGGAAAAAAACAATCAGGTAGTAATTGCGGCGATCGCTGGTATGGGCGGTGTTGGCAAAACTGAACTCGCGATCCAGTATGCTCAAGGCCATGCAGAAACCTACAAAGGTGGTATTTGCTGGCTGTATCCCAAACGTGGAGACATCGGAGTTCAAATTGTCGAATTTGCGATCGCGCATTTTCCAAACTTCACCTTACCCAATGGATTGACATTAGCTGGTCAAGTACAATTCTGCTGGCAACGTTGGGCGGAAGGTCAGGTGTTAATTGTTATTGATGATGTTGCAGATTACAGGCAAATTAAGTCTTATATACCATCTGAATCTCGCTTCAAAGTGTTGATTACAACGCGGGAAAGGCTTGGTAAACCGATTGCTCGTCTAGATTTAGATGTGCTGAAGCCGAAAGCAGCTCTAGCTCTGCTGAAGTCTTTAGTTGAGCGAGAAAGGCTAAAACGAGAGCCTTGGGTTGCTAGAAATTTATGCAAGTGGCTTGGTTATTTGCCTCTAGGATTGGAATTAGTAGGGCAATATTTGGCACAAGATGAAGATTTATCTTTAGCAGAAATGTTGCGACGATTAAAGCAGAAACGTCTAAGACATCCAGCCTTGAAAAATCCAGAACCAACAATGACGGCTCAACTAGGAGTTGCCGATGCTTTTGAGTTGAGTTGGGAACGCCTAAATGATGCTGAGCAGAGGTTAGGCTGTCTTCTGAGTTTGTTTGCTCCAGCGCCCATTCCTTGGAAACCCAATGAATTACAGCTTGCAATGAGTGAAGAAGATGCAAAAGCCATAAAAGAAGCATTAGAATCTCAGGGAATTACTCAGGAAATACTGGAAGAATTGGAAAACTCCCTAGAAGCGACAGAAGAAGCTAAAAATAAGCTTGTTAGATTGAATTTACTTCAGCCTTGCGGTGAGGGAATTTATCGGTTTCATCAACTTATTAGAGAGTTTTTTGGGCAAAAACTGGAAACACTACCAGAGGTAGAATATCTGAAAATTGGGTTTGTAACATTTATAAGCACGCTGGTACAACAGATGCCAAGTTCGCCGAATTACGACGAAATTAAGCAAATTTCACCTCTGATTCCTCATATAGAAGAAGTTGCCCAACAGATGATCGGCTATCTAAGTAATGAAGAGTTTGGCGATCCTTTCAATATCTTAGTCTCTTTTTATAGCAATCAGGGATTGTACGCATTAGCTGAGGATTGGTGTGAGACTTTTATAGAAAACGTAAAAATTCGTTTTTCTGGCAATCATCTTTTTGTGGCTGTTTTCCAGAAACGATTAGCAACTATTCTCAGATTACAAGGACGCTATGGTGAAGCAGAAACACTCTATAAAAAAGTATTAGAGGTTTTTCTAACTCGTTATGATAGGCAGCATTCAGTAATAATATCTGTTCAACACGAACTTGCGGTAATTTACCGTCTTCAATATCGGCTTAACGAAGCAGAGAGCCTATTAAAGAAGTGCTTACAGGATCTGTCACAAATCGACGATAATTCTTCTTTAAATAGTTTTGATGAAAACAGTATATATAAAAAAGAAGATATTTTTAGCAAGACTGAAAATTTGGTTTACAAGGCTCTATCATTTATAGAGAATTCCGGCCCTCAAGAACCTGATGTATTAATTACTGTTTTAAATGCTCTGGGAAATTTGTATAAAGATCAGGGTCGCTATAGAGAAGCTGAGGTTTTACTTGAGAAGACTGTAGAGCGTGCTGAAACTTTATTAGATAATTACCCTGCAATAATTGCTGTGTATAAAGGCGACTTGGGATTGCTGTACCAGCTTCAGGGTAAATATAAAGAAGCTGAATCTCTATTACTAGAATCTTTAGATAGCCTTAAAAGCTATTGGGGAGAAAATTGCCGCCATATAGCCCCTGTCCTCCAAAGTCTAGGAAATCTCTACAGCTTAAAAGGAGAGGAAATCAAAGCTAAAACATACTTAAAACAAGCTTTAGAAATTACGAAAAAATTTTTCGGTGAAAATAATCTTTATTATGCCGATAATCTCAACGAATTAGGACTACTTTACACGGAGCTAGGTTGTGATAAAGATGCGGAGCCTCTATTGATACAGTCCTTATATGTAAGGGAAAAGTTAATAGGTAAAAATAATTTAGATTATGCTAATACTTTAAATAACTTAGGTCTACTATACTGGTATCGTAACCAATATAAACAAGCAGAAGCTAGGTTTATAGAGTCTTTACAGATAAGAAGAGAAATTCTCGGAGGACATCATCCAGATGTTGCCTCATCTTTCCATAATTTAGCAGACTTGTACTGCCTACAAGGGAAATTTGACGAAGCAGAGGAGTTGTGGAAGAAAGCTTTCAAAATTGCTTTGAAGACTTTAGGACAGGAACACGAAGATACTAATATGTATCAAGAAAAACTGCAATGTATGCCGTCAATTCGCACACTTACTGCTGAACTTAGGCAAAGGATAATGAAGCCCTGTCCGCCGGCAAGATTTGCATTAGCAGATATAGAATCAAAACTTAAAAAATCATCAAGAAAGAACCGTAAAGCTCAAAAATTTAGAAACGAGAGGCAACCTCGTGCTTCAATCATTGAGGGTATTAGTAGTAAGGAAATCTTTCAAACTCCTGAGTTGTTTTACAATTTAGTTCCAGTAGCTCAAAAAATATTATCACAATTGAGTGAGGATATTAAACAGCAAGCTGTTAAGGGTTATCAGCAATTGGGGAAAGGAATTGTCTTAATTGAAGTACAAAAATCGTATGACAAACTGAATAGGACCTATGTAACACAAAATAATTGTATAAAGGCGTCCCAAAATGCTCCAAGTGAAATGTGGAATTCAATTCTGATGTTGTTGGAAATGTATAATCAAAAAGATTACTTTATTGTGCTGATTGTAGATCCATTAGAAAATCCTGGCTCGAACACTTGTCATCACTATATGATGCCCCTATAAACTAAAGTTTCAGTTTTTCAACTGAAAATGATTAAGATTGAAGGTTGAGATGTACATCTGCGTTATCTGGTTCGGTGGTAAGAGTGCGATCGCACTCACTCCTCCAAATCCAACTCGATCGAAACATTTGTTCATTTTTCTCTGAATTAAGAGAATCGTCCGCTAAAACAGAGTAGGAGAATTTCCGCTACGATCGAGAGTAGATAGGCTAGCACCAGATAAAATAAAGTAAAAATTCCATCCGCACTACCCGTTGAGATGGCTGCGAGCTCTCGGTTCAAAAGTGGAGATTTTGCTACCTTGGCATTTGCGGGGGGAAATGGCTACAGAAATTCAAAATACTTGGAATTTATACAAATAGAAAGACAGAAATCGACGACAGCCGATCGATCTATTGTGGAAAACTTGCCGATTTCTGTGGAAAACCCCCCTTTTCCTGTGGAAAACAGCAATTAAATTAAGTGCGATCGCTCTAACCCGATTGATAGGATTTAAAAAATTGGAGGAATTGCGGTAAGTAAAAATACTTTCCCGATTCTTCAATTAATCCGTATATCCGTGTCAAAATCACTGGTTGTGCCTTCATTTTTCAGAATCGTAGCTAATTTGGTCGGACTCGTAAGCCGGGGGCTCAACATGAATTAAGATGCGTACAGGGCTGAAACGTTCTTCCAAACGGGCTTCTACTTCTTCTGTAATCCGGTGAGCTGTTTCTACATCGACAGCATCCACAATCATGTGCATATCAATAAATACTTGACGCCCTACCACACCACGGGAGGCGATCGAGTGACAGTTAACAACCCCCGGTACATCGATCGCGATCGCGTGAATAACTTCCGGTGCGATCGCCATTTCATCCACCAACCAAGGCAGATTTTCTGTTAAAACCTTCCAACCGCTGCTAAATACCAAAACAGCCACAGGAAAAGACAAAAACACGTCCAGGAATTGCAGTTGAGGTATGTTTAAAACCTGGCCTTGCCAAACACCGATCAACCCGCCGATGACCATAATTGTCACCCAAACATCGCTCATCGTGTGCTGAGCGTCAGCCACTAAAATCGCGCTACCGAGACGTTTGCCAACTCTGCGCTCGTAAAAAGTGACAAAAATATTAATCCCCAGTACAATGAGCAAAATCCACAGTTCATTTGGGGATATTTTGACAACTTTACCCCCGTTAATCAGCCTTTCGACAGCGCCGCTGAGAATTTCAAAACAGGCAATTCCCAGAAAAGCAGCAATTCCCAGAGCTCCGAGAGCATCAAATTTTTGGTGTCCGTAGGGATGATCGCGATCGGGCTGCGGATTAGCATAATGATTAGTTACCAATCCTAAAATATTATTAGCGCTGTCCGTGACACTGTGCAAAGCATCTGCCAGCAAACTCAGGGAACCAGTCAGCCATCCCACGCCTGCTTTAATTGCCATCACCAGCAAATTTAGCAATAAGGTAATTATTAAAACCTTGCGGACTTCGGAACGGTTATCGGCAACCATAAACTCTCCTCGATCGGCCGTCAAGTTTTCTGGTTTCTAGTTTAAAGCTTATCAAGTCATAACAGGTTAAAACTCTTGCTGAATCTAGCTTGCGACTAGATTTATATTCATTAATTTAGCCTAGCTTCTTGAGACAATTTTTAATTAATAGCAGTTTTGCCGCCCAATTTAGCTGGCAGGTACTTCTTTTAGGTTATTGTATATTTTATCATTAACAATAGTATGTTAAATTTCATTGCCCATGTCTCTTTCTCCGCTGACACTGAATTTAGTCGAAGGTTCTGTCTCCTTTAGCTTTTCCCCGCAAGCCGCGCGGGATTTGCAAAGCGAAATTGCAGCTTTGATGGAAAGCTTGAAAGCTGTAGCAGCCAAAACCGCTGGTGCTAAAGCTTCTCCCCAAAAACCGATGGAATATCGGTATGCAGGAGATGTATTTTTAGAAGTTTTCTGCAACCCGAATATCTGGCCAACTCCTTTTGCTGCGAAAGTGCTGATTACGGTTCGGGACGATCGCGTGCGCGTCACCACCGAAGCCGAACTCAGCCGCCTGCGCGACGATCTCGCTCAGTATATCGAACAAGTCGGTTGAGATTCTCAACCTCGATCGTTTGTAGTTAATAGGTTGAATCTGAGTTCAGATACCATTCTCAAGAACAGGCTTTCCAGCCTGTTCCACAAACATTGAATTTTCTTGTGGGGTGGGTTTCTAGGCCGCCCGTGAAAGGATTACTGACAAAGGATACCTATCTGCCGACGAAGCCGACCATTCCCACATTGAACCTGCATAATTCTTAGCATTAAATCCCACATTTGTCAAGACACAAGTCAACCATGCAGAGCGAATTCCCCCTGAGCAATAACTCACAATTTGAGTTGACTGCGAAACTCCTTTTTGCTGCAAAATAGCGACAATTTCCCCACGACTCAGCAGTTTTCCCTGTTTGTCCATTAACTGTTTGTAATAGAGGTGAACCGCACCGGGAATGTGGCCGCCCCGCTTTTCTCCGTAAGGCGTTTTACCTGCATATTCTCGCGGCTCTCTGGCGTCAATAATGACTAAATTCTCATCTCCTAAAATAGCTTTCAAATCATCCCGCTGAATTTCCCAACTCGATCGGCGAGATATTACAAAATCTCCTGTTTTCGGTGGAGTGTTTGCAGCTTTTACTCGATTAATTCCAGCTTTGATTAAAGCCCGATATCCTCCATCGACAAAAACTGCTTTTTCGTGTCCCAAAGTCCGCAACATCCAAACAATTCGCCCGTCTTCGCCCCACCCTTTAACTGGATCGGCAACAACTATGACAGGTTTGTTTTGACAAATGCCAATTGCTTGCAGTTTTTGAGTTAAAACTGTGTTATTTTCGAGAATTTTTCCCCTGTGGGGAAAGTCGGAACGCGAAAATTCCTGCCAAGTTACGGGAATAGCTGGTGGGAGACGGCAAAACCACTTTAAAATGGGTGCGCGAGCATCTAGTAAAGTAGCTTCTTGTTCCAGCAATTGCTTAGCTAAATCTGCATTTAGTATCCAGTTATTTGCTAAATTACCCAGTAAATTCGACATAATTTATTGAGCAACTTTTGCTGTATTAGCACCGCAGGCTAAAACCCCTTTGGTATTAGTTGGATTAGCTGGTTTAGTCTTGCCAGGAGCCGCATTTATACACAAGATTGTTTGGGTCTTGTTTCCCACCAAAAAGACTCCCCCCACAAAACTTTTGAGATTAGCTTGCTTCGATACTCCGTAGTTAAATACAGCACCTTTTTTCACCATGCCGATCGAGTAGCTGTAATTGGCTGAGTTAGGTTTAACTTGGAGACCGAGATAAACCAAGAGATTGGAAACAGAACTTGTAAAGCCTGCTTTTTCTGCATAGTAAACTTGCTGAGCTTTATTCATCGAACCCACAAAGTTTTTCGCTTGTGATTCCTTAGCTTTAAGCGTTTGTGAAACTTGAGCTTCCGAGACAGGACTGAAAACAACTGGCAGAGTTAGAGCTGCGATCGCAACTTTGAGCTGCCAGTTGCGGCTGCTAGAAATCATGCTTAATTTCACAGATAACAGGTGGAATGAGCGGTTGATCAACATACAATTAAACTAATTGTTTTGCCTGAAACTGTTGCAACGCCCCAGGAGCAACCGTGCCGTGTTCTGTGATTATTCCCGATATTAATTCCGCCGGAGTAACGTCAAAAGCGGGATTGTAAAATTCGACTCCCACAGGACAAATTCGCGTAGTTCCAACTTGATACATTTCAACTGGATCGCGTTCTTCAATGGGGATTTTGCTGCCGTCTGAAAGTTCAAAATCAATTGTTGACAGAGGCGCGGCAACAAAGAAGGGGACGTTGTGAGCTTTGGCAACAATTGCTAAACTGTAAGTGCCAATTTTATTGGCAGCATCGCCATTAGCAGCGATTCTGTCCGCACCGACAACTACTGCGTGAATCATGCCGAGTTTCATGCAGTGAGCGGCCATATTGTCTGCTATTAATGTGACAGGAATTCCTTCTTGCACGCATTCCCAAGTGGTGAGTTTTGCACCTTGGAGACGGGGCCGAGTTTCGTCTGCAAAAACTCTTCCGAGTCTTCCTTCACGCCAAGCAGAACGAAATACACCTAAAGCAGTACCGTAGCCTGCTGTTGCTAATGCACCGGCATTGCAGTGAGTTAGTAAGTTCAATTTTTCGGGTGTAGCTGGCAGAACTTCTAAACCTTTGTCGCCGATATCTTTACAAGTTTGCAAGTCTTCTGCTTGAATGGTTTTAGCCATTTCTAACAAAGTTTTTTGCACTTGTTCGACAGAACCGCTAGTTCTCTCGGCAGTTTTGAGCATTCGCGATATTGCCCAAAACAAATTAACCGCCGTGGGACGAGTCGATCGCAATAACTCGCCAACTTGTTCTAATTTAGCGAGAAATTCGGTACGATCGCCCGTTTCGATTTCTCGCGCCCCCAAATACATCCCGTAGGCTGCTGCTACCCCGATCGCCGGAGCACCTCGGACTATCATAGTTTTAATCGCCTCAGCCATATCTTCGTAGCGACTAATTTCGACTACCCCGTATTCTTTCGGCAGCCGGTTTTGGTCAATTAGCAGAACTCGGTCTTCCATCCAGGTGACGGGGGAAACAGGGGAGCTTTGAGCGGTCATCTATTTCAATTATGTGAGGGACAAGTTTCTATGATGCCATGAAGGCGACTATTCCCGCCACTTCGATCGACAAAACCCGCCTAATTAAGCGGGTTTTGTAGTTTTCCTAAATAGTTTCACTCTTTGGCCATGATTAAACAATCACTCTCAACTTTAGACAGCATATCGGGAAAAGCTGATGTGTAGTTGCCATCTTTGTCTACAATCCTGCGGAGTATATATCCGCTCTCAGCAGGTCTGCCGAAAAACGAGTTTGTGCGATGCCAGATATCTCCATTCGGAGTGTTCGGATCTCGATCGATCAAAAAATCTACAAGCCACTGTGGCACACACCATCCAAACACTATCGGCGTGATGTGCCCGTGCTGCAAAGTTGCATCAGAGAATCGGAACCAGTAAGTGATCCGAGAAAATTTGACTAAATAAAGTAACATCCGTCCCGCCATTGATGAATGAAATGTCCAGATAACAGGGTCAAAAACGCGCAGCAATAACGTTTTTTCGTCAGCATTCCAGTCTGAACTGTACATGGTCAGACAATGGTCTGGTAAAACATTCCCGTCCATAAAAAAGATACCTTGCAGGACTTCAGGTAACTCCGCTGGATGTTCTACTTTCATCCAATTCGCGATGTCTTTTAGTTGCTTTTGTTCGATTAACATGGTATTATTTATCCTCAAAATAGTTGTGTTTTGCTCTCCTATTAGATACCCCCTGGATTTCTTAGTCGATCAATCGATCGATAGTTTGTGTGGCGTGCGATTTCAACTCACATCTTGCATCATTGCCAATAAGTTATTCAAGGGCGGGGGGGACACCCCACAATAAACTTAATGTCTTGTGGAACAGGCAAGATGCCTGTTCTTGAGAATTGTGTAATATCTCAGTTTCAACCGCTTTCTGATGCGAGCTTTTGGATTGATTACCGCCCCAAGTTAGGCTCAGAGCCTCGCCGCACTTTGCCTACCGTACTCACAACATCCACCAGCATCTTGAGTGCGATGTCTTTACCGGGGCAAATCCGTCCCGCACTCCGATCGCCCACGGAATGAAATCCCATATGAAAAGGGCACAGATTCTCCCGCTTAGCGTTGAATTCGTATACCGTAGAGCCCCAGAAACCCTCGTCTAGCAGCCCCAAACTGAGCGGTATCAGTACCTTGGTTCCGGCAGGGAAGGTGCGCTCTTTGCCCGCTACCGTTGCGGTGAAGGGCTCTGTCGCGACTCGGTGCGTGGCGCTAACGGGGGCCCAGAGGCGGGCGCATTCCAGCAGGAAGAGCTCGATCGACTGGCGATCGTCCAAATCGAGCTGATCCCAAAAATCAGTCGGATTAATTTGGGCCGTCTGCTGTCCTTTATAGGCGGGGAGAGGCTGGTATCCCATTGCCGTGTGGCCTAGGTGCAGGGGGCCTTGCAGTCCCGCTATGCCCATAATCGATGTCATCAGCTTTGCCAATTCCCGCTTAGTCATGCCATTGTTTTCCGAGCTCTCCTCGAAGTCGGCTAAAGCTGGGGAATTTTCATAGATAGTCGCTGCACGCTCGATTAGAGCGGACAAATCCCCGTGTCCAAAGAGGTTCAGGCTTTGCAGCAGGTTCCCGATGACTGCGAAGTAGTGCAGCGGGCTTTGGCGGGTGTAATGCAATTCGGTGAGGAGTTCGATCGACTCTGAATCGTCTGGATTAATCCCAAAGATGACGTAGTGCAGGTATCGGACTAAAAATCCCATCCAACCGCGCTTGACATCGGTAAAAAACGCTCCTCCCGCACCGTGCGACATCTCGGCATAATCTGCGGCTAGCCGATCGAGCAACCGTCGGGCGATTTCGTCTCCCTGGCGATCCGTTGTGGCACTGTTGAAGAGATACTTCTGCATACAGCTTCGGAATGCTGCGTGGTTGCTGCTAGCATCAGTGGCGCGATCGGACAAAGACAGCAGGAAAAGGTTTCTGCCGCCGACATCTTGGTTGGGCGCGCGATCGGGATCGAGTACAGAAGTACCAAGCCGCCATCCGCGCGCCTGGGGCGATGTGAGTGCTTTTTCCAGCGTGTCAAACTCTCCCATCACGACTTGCCCCGCGCAGCAAAAGTTGGCTCCAAAAGCCAGCCGTTTTATTTGCAAATACGTGGGTTCGTTGGCAATCAAACCCTCAATCAGGGCGATCGGCGGTAGCATCGTTTTGCTGAGACTTTCTTCCGGGTTTTGCAAAGCCCAAACCTGAAACTCATTCAGGGCCGGGTTCATCAGCGATGAGAAAATAGTATCTAAATTTAGGTTCATCATAATTCCTCCAAGAATCTCTCGCCATAACCCGCTTTGCATTTAGCAGCAAGAGGGTATTGAGCGGCAATTGAGCGGGTATTGAATCCCACTTAAATGCCAAAATCAGTAACTATAACTATAGCCATCTTTATTTGTGAACAAAGTGGCAATATAGATATAGTTTTACTGAATATGTATGCGCCCAAGTCTAGCCTTGTCCCGGAGATTGAGTGGAATTTTTAACGATTGCTGGTAAGTAGATATACTTTCTGCATCTAAAGTATTAGCCCCAATCTTTGAGAGCCGCATATAAACCGTAGTTATGTGCGACTACTTGCTATTAAATTTAGCCAAAATCGGCGAGATTAATTAGAGTGGAGGATACCCCATTTAAAGAGGTAAAAATTTCTCCGTTGGCTGACAAACGGAAGAAAGTTGCACTGTTTTCTTGAGTAATTGACAGTTAGGAGAAAGTAAGATTGTTGCCTAGAGAAAGCAAATCTTTAGTGTCTTCTTTTTTGCGATCGCGCCCCGTCGCACTTTGAAGATTCCGCAAATAAGCGAACAAACCAGGGCTTTTTGTCCCATCCCGCAGCGTCACCTCATCATTGTTAATGAATTTCAGCAAGTCATCGCCGCTCATCCCTTCATCATCAGCAGCCCAATCACGCCAACGGTAAGGCGATTCAATAAGTTGCTTGTACTTATCAAGTGTTCCCTCTAAAAAAGCTTCTTCTTCTCTGACTTTCTCGGCATCATCTAATAGTTTAAGAAAAAGAATCCAAGTAAATTGGGGCAAACGGTCTAACTCCCCATTCATTCCCTTATCTTTCCGCATGATATCTCGTGCAGACTTAATCACGCTGCCGAGGCGCTGGGCAGTGGTGACGGTTTTATCGTTTTTGGACGTAGTACGTTTTTGCATTAGTTTTTATATTTATTTATATACAGAATTTGTTTCAGCTAAAGTCACACTTTTTTTTTCATCAAGCAATAAATCAACTATTTCTTCTAGAGTTGATTCATCAACTCCCCGAGAACCTATTAATCCTTTTTTTATTAAATCAATAAATAATTCATTATGAAATCCATGTGGTATGTCTTTTGTTCTTATATGTCCTTTTTGTTGTAGGCAATACTCTAAATACTCTGCTGGCACATAAATCCCACTAACTAACTGATTATCATACCTTAGTTGGGTAGGCTGGCATAGTTTAAAATAAAAAGGGAGTGGGTCTAGTCGATAATCTTTTACACTGTTTAAATGGGTAGGGTTTTTAAACCTATCCTTCAAAGCATTCATTCGCTCTATATCTTTTTGATATTGTGGATTTCGTCTATAGATATAGCCTTGTCTATCTTGTTCCCATACCTTGTATTGAACCATCATAAATAAATTAAAAGTGTGATTATAGAACAAAAAATCGACTCCTAAAACCGTTTCATATTCATCTCTATTTACGTTCGTAATTGTTAATCGGTGTTCTCCTTGAACAAAAGTTCGAGTATTAGGCTTTTTTTTCTTTTTGTCTTCAAACCAATTACGAAATTTTAATTCCATTGAGCATAAATCATGGACAATTAAATTGTCTTCCTTCTGTCGCTTGTCTTCCTTCTGTCGTTTGTCTTCCTTCTGTGGTTTGTCTTCCTTCTGTCGTTTATCTTTTACGAGTGCAAAGTAATTTTCTGGTCTTTCAATTATTTTTATATTAGTTTTTCACTCTACATCTGTATTTATTCCAGCCAAGCTTAACGAAAGCTGAAGTGTATCTTTCTGGTGAGACATAATCCTGTATTCTTCTCGCTCAATACTCTTTTCGTTGGTTTCTAATATCATTTTTTCAATGTCTTTGCGTAAATTATGATTGGCTTCTTTAACTAATCCTATTAGTTGTGACCAAATGCTAGCTTCTATTTCATATTTATTGTAACTCTCTTGATATCCACCTAAAGGCAAACCAAGCAAGGATAAAGAAGGGTCACAGCCTTGAGCCACAAGCTTTGATTGTAGGGAGTGAATAGGAAAATCTTCGAGTTTCAAAAAATTGTAAAAGCTCAATTGAGATTTTATGACCGAATCTTTTTTGTTTCTCTTGCCTTGAGAAACTAAGACCGCATAGTTAATATTTTTTTCATCAATCGAGAGAAAATAAAACTTAACTGTACTAACTGTAGGCGCAATCCTAAAAGGTACAGTTTCGGTATACTTCCCATCATTTTCTATGATTTCTTGCACTAGGCTTTTATTATCTTCTAGGATAGAAAATATGCAGTTATTGATTATCGATTCCATATTATTATTAAGCTAAATACAACAAACTCTGCAACTTCTCGACTGCCTGCTTCAATTTATCTCTCCCCCCAAATTTAGCGGCAATTTCCCGCACGTTGCCATACTTCTCAACCGCTTTCACCTTCAGAGCTGCTGGCATTATCAACTGCTGCGGCCTACCTTGAGCATAAATCCCAAATCCCAAATCTAAAATCTAAAATCTAAAATCAAATGACGCCCGCTCAAGTTTCCCACCAGTACAAAAGCACTTTACAGGAAACCCGCAGGCGTCAAAATCAAGCAAACTTAAATCTTAGAAAAGACCCAGTGTGAAAGATTTGTCGATCGGGAAAATAGCACCAATACCCAACCACAGAGTGAACACAGTTCCCAAGAGGAAAACAGTAGTAGCAACAGGGCGGCGGAACGGATTTTGAAACTTGTTAACGCTTTCGATGAACGGAATCAAAATCAAGCCAACGGGAACACCAGCCATGCAAGCAATACCCAACAATTTGTTAGGCAAAACGCGCAGCAGTTGGAACACAGGCCACAAATACCATTCCGGCAGAATTTCCAGCGGAGTAGCAAAAGGATTAGCCGGTTCTCCAACCAAAGCCGGGTCTAGTACAGCCAAACCCACGCACAGAGAAATCGTTCCCATGATGACTATAGGGAAAACGTAGAGCAAGTCATTAGGCCAAGCTGGTTCGCCGTAATAGTTGTGACCCATGCCCTTAGCGAGCTTAGCGCGGAGCGCGGGATCGCTCAAATCTGGTTTTTTGATAATAGACATAGTGAGAGTGTTCTCCTTTTAGTTTTACCCGGGCCTGCCATTCCGCTGTATTCGTTAGTCTCAATCAGCGGGGCGATCGCAGGAAGTATTGACCGTAAATAAATATCATGAGCGATGAATTCTGAATTTTCAACTCACAATTCAGCGGGGGGGCAAAAAAAATACCGCCCCCAAAACTCAAAACTTACAACGGGCCAGAGATACCTTGCTTGCGAATCATCAAGAAGTGAGCCAGCATGAATACTACAATCAGCCAAGGCAACACAAATGTGTGCAAGCTGTAGTAGCGAGTCAAAGTGCCTTGACCAACGCTGACACCGCCACGCAGCAGTTCAACCATCAAAGAACCGACAAACGGGATGGCTTCGGGGACGCCCGAAACGATTTTAACTGCCCAGTAACCGATTTGATCCCAAGGCAGCGAATAGCCGGTCACGCCGAAAGAAACAGTGATGACTGCCAAGATTACTCCTGTCACCCAGGTTAATTCGCGGGGCTTTTTGAAGCCGCCGGTCAGGTAAACCCGGAAGGTGTGCAAAATCATCATCAGTACCATCATGCTGGCAGACCAGCGGTGGATGGAGCGGATCAGCCAGCCGAAGTTGACTTCATTCATCAGGTATTGCACTGAAGAAAAAGCTTCTGCTACCGTGGGACGGTAATAGAAAGTCATGGCGAAGCCGGTGGCAAACTGGATCAGAAAGCAAACTAAAGTAATTCCGCCCAAGCAGTAGAAAATATTGACGTGCGGGGGTACATACTTTGTAGTGATGTCGTCGGCGAGCGCCTGAATTTCCAGGCGTTCCTCAAACCACTGGTAGGTTTTTGAGTCGGTGATTTGTTTAGAAAACATGGAGCCAGAATTCCTAAAAGAATATTGCTGTGGTTGAGGTTCAGGGCAGCAGCCACAAGGTTTTTTGTCGCCCCGCGCCGAGCAGCTTGCTTTTACTAGCAAATGCCTGAGGCTATTTTTTAAATTTGGAGCTGACGAAAGGAACTCTATTGTGCGATCGCCTGCAAGCCCTGGGAAACTAAGCGGTGGCTTGTCCCTACTCGCTGGCGTTGCCCGATCGAATTCCAGACTGTGATAAAAAATGTAACATAATTGCCGTGCAATTTTCACGCACGCGATCGCTTTTTGGACACTTAAAAGGCTTTTTTCGGAATCTCAACATCCGCCCAAGCTACTATGGGGGGAGGACTGGGCTACAGAAAGCAGTCCGAGCCGGAAACAGGTTTGCCGGGAGAGGCCAAATTTCATCTCGATCGTAAAACTTTACTTTTTGGGCCCAAACGCCCTCATTGTCGATCGAGTAACCCGAACCGGTTCGATCGTACAATCGAATCTTGTTTTGTAGTCAGGACTGCAGTCTTTACTAACAAAATCTGCTGGCTGCAACCTGCCTACTTCGGTAAAAAAAGCCGGTAATTGCCCCCATCCGTAAAAGTCCTATCACAATTGAAAAGAAGGCAAACTTTCCACAAAAACTGGCAGCAGTGGCGAGAAAGGAGAGGGAAGCGGCGGTATCGGGAAGGGAATTTCAGGAAGAGACGGGAAGGATGGAAAGTCTCGCGATGGCGGTTTGACATTCTCACGCCCGCTAAAGCCACGGTGATTCTAAACATCACTGTTTAGACTTCCTCTTTCTACGACCCGACTTATTTGAAGGAGTTTCCTCACTCAAACAGAGGTCGATGTCTCCAGAGGCGTTTGAGGTTCCCGTGTGCCCCACGGTACGCAAGCCTAGTTCTAATATGTTGCGAGCGGCGTTCCAATCTCGATCTAAGACAAATCCACAATGTGGACAAATATGTGTTCTTTGACTTAACGATTTCTTCGCGACTTTCCCGCAATTAGAACAATTTTGACTTGTATAGTGTGGCGGCACTGCAACAGTCGCCACCCCAAATACTTTGCCAAAATATTCCACCCAATTCCTAAAAGCTGTCCAAGCTGCATCTGATATGGACTTAGACAACTTTCTGTTTTTAACCATGTTACGCACCGACAAGTCTTCGTAGGCTACCAAGTCGTTGGACTGGATTACGCACCTTGCTAATTTCACAGCAAAGTCTTTACGTCGCCTACTTACCTTGAGGTGTTTTCTACTTAAACGATTCCGAGCCTTAACTCTATTTTTAGAGCCTTTCTGAGTTTTAGAGAGTCTCCGATTAAGCTTTTTAAGTGACCTTTGGGACTTTCTCAGATGGCGTGGATTCTTTACGGTATTTCCGTCAGAGTCTGTATAGAAGTGCGTTAGCCCTACGTCTAAACCAATGGTTCGTCCAGTAGGTTCGCGCTTCTCATTTCGTTCAGCATCAATACAGAATTGCACGTAGTATCCATCAGCTCGGCGAACTACGCGCACCCGCTTGATTTGATTTAACTGATAGAAGTGTAGGTCACGAGTTCCCCATAATTTAAAACTTCCTGCTTTAAATCCATCGGTGAAGGTTATATTTCGCCTGTCTTCAGAAAGTTTCCATCCACAAGTTTTGTATTCAACAGAACCATGTGTTTCATGCTTTTTAAATCGCGGGAAACCTTTTTTACCGGGTCTTGCTTTCTTGCAGTTGTCGAAAAACCGCGCAATCGCTGACCAAGCTCTTTCGGCAGAAGCTTGCCTTGCCATTGAGTTGAGCTTGGCTGCCCAAGGAAACTCCTTCGCTAAGACTACGCAATAAGCGCTTAAGTCGTAGCGACCTACATCTTTTGTGTCCATCCAGTACCTGATGCAGCTATTCCGAATAAAACGAGCAGTACGAATGGCTTCGTCTAGCCGTTCGTACTGCTCGTTTTTTCCTTCTAGCTTGGCTTCAAATACTAACATTTACGTCGTTGTGATGGATATAAAGACTAATTCACAGTTTTGGCTAAATTAAAGCCGTCCTATAAGGACGGGGCTTTAGACCCAGTTTTGCGGTAAACCCAGTCGAAACGATCGCGCAATCTGATAGACTCACATCCGTAACATTTTTAACGTCGGCGATTAAATCCGATCCGACAAATATCCGAGTTCCCCGTGTGATACCGTCATCATAAGATTCAAATCGGTAAGAGAAGAAGTTAGAACCATTACGATCTTGTACGAAACCAACGACTTGGATTTTGTCGCCTTCGACCCGGTTAAAATCCTCAATAACGGCATGGCCACCTTCACCGCCATAGAAGAGGTAAGGGCGGGCATTTGACGAACCGAGAACAAATATGTCAGCTTCACTTTGCCCGATTAAATAATCGATTTGTTCTCCTGTTGATGAAAAGCTGTAACCCGATATGATGTCCTTACCCGGCCCGCCAATCAGGGTGTCGCTGCCTTCATTTCCCTCAAGCAAATCGTCTCCTGCATTGCCGTTAATGTAGTCATTATCTAAGTCACCTCTTAAAGTGTCGTTGCCACCTTCTCCCAACAGGCGATCGTTACCTTTGCCACCCATTAACAAGTCGTTGTTGAAGCCACCAAACAAGAGATCGTCTCCATCTTCTCCGATCGCCGTATCATTGCCTTGACCGCCGTAAAGACAGTCATTGCCAGCCCCTCCCAAGATACTGTCGTTATTGTTTTCTCCTCTGATTAAATCCGCGCCTTCGCCACCCTCAAGAATATCATTCCCGGCACCTCCTTCAAGTTTGTCATCGCCTTCGCCACCGCTGAGACTGTCGTTACCAAAGTAGCCCAAAAGGCGATCGCTACCGACTCCACCTGCGAGACTATCATTTCCTTCTCCGCCATCTAAAGTGTCATTACCAGCCAAACCATATAGAGTATCATTGCCTCCAAGCCCGCACAGGGAATCATCGCCAATTTCACCGGCTAGCAAATTATCGAGATTGTCACCGCATATAACTACCATAAATTTGTCCTCCTGAAAACTATTTCACAACAGTCACTCAATTTTAGATTTGGGATTTTAGATTTTGGATTGTTCCCGTCCACTCAATTTTGGGTTTTGAATTTTAGATTTTGTAAGGACTTTAGTCCTGATATCAAATCTGTTAGCATCGAAATTATTCCTATCTCTCTTCTCGACATCGGCGTGAATCAGCGTCAATCCCTTGTCCGGGGCGGTTCAGAAATTCTCTTTTTTTTACCGCAGATGAGGGCAGATAAACACAGATAAACGCAGATAAATGCAGATGAATTAGCTCAATTGCCGTTGCACCATCCGTGATTGTTGAACGAATTTCAGGGACACAGGATTTGCCTGTGTCCCTAATTTTTTAAATGAAAGTGGCGATGCTAATTTGGTTGGCGGTCACGCCATTGATAGCAGCTAAAATTTCACCTGTTGCTGTCAAGGTGATTAAAGTTGCACTGTTGCTAGGGACAATAGAAAGTTGCGAGAAGGTTAAATTGTCGGCAAGTGCGAGGAAGTCGAGGCCTGCTTCAAAATCAACAATGATATCGCTGCCAGAATTGGCTGAAATTAAGAAGCGATCGCTCCCATTTCCTCCTATCAAACTGTCATCGCCGTTTTCACCGCTGAGAAAATCAGATCCGTTACCGCCGAGGAGAATATCGCTAGCTTGACCGCCGTAAAGACTGTCATTGCCTTCACCTCCACTCAAGCTATCTTGACCGCGATTTCCAAATAGGATATCTTCCCCATTATTGCCGAACAAATTATCGCTTTCTTTGCCGCCGTAAACAGTGTCATTGCCGTCGCTACCGTCGAGGGAATCATTGCCTTGATTGCCGTGTATCCAGTCGTTGCCGCCCAAACCGCTGAGAGTATCATTGCCGCGTTGGCCGGCCATTGTATCGCTGCCGCTGTCGCCGGAGAGGCTGTCGTCGCCGTCAGTGCCGATTAGATTGGAGTTAGCTGCGATCGCATCTATTTCTCCTTCAATCACCGCAACAGCAGGTGTATCGGGCAATGTCGTTTGTTGAATTTTGGTATCTAAGGCAGTACCAGTATTTTCGGCAATAACTTGGGCGATCGATTTCGTACCTGTACCGACTGCTTTTAAGTCTGCAGAGGTTGCGCCTAGGGCTACTTTTTGCACGCGGGCAACTTCTCGGTTAATTGAAGCTGTTGCAGTGTTGGATACAACTTGGTCAATGCGCTGATTTGCTTCGGCCATTACCTTAGCTGCATCCGGGGCAATTTGCAACAATTGCTGAGTGTTTAAATCCGAGTCAAATTGTTGCGCTGCTGTGGTGGCGCGATCGACAATGGTTGCTAACTGGTTGGCATCGCTGAGATTGAGAGTTGTCCCCGATTGAATTTGTTGAACGATCGCACTTACAACTGCTTTTACGGCGTCGGTATTTTCCAGAATCGACGCACCGTCTATTAAAGCAGCAGCTTGGGTAATGACGTTTTGTACCTTGACCATTGCAGTCAAAGTTTCTACTCCACCCGCGATCGCGTTTTCGGTAGCTGCGATCGGATCTAAGTCAGTGATGTCAACATTAGCGGGAATTGAAAGAGCAGATTTGACGAGAGATTCGGCGCGATCGCTCTCAATTCCCTTGTCAATTAAATCTGCTACTAAACTGGTTAACAAGGTGACAACAGTAGCGTAAGGCGGGGCAGTGACAGGCGTTTCCAAAGGCAAACCCGTAGCAGTATCAATGCCACCAAAAGCCACAATATTGCCTTCTTCCGGATCGAGTTCGCCGTTGCGATTTTTGTCAAAAATTTCCAAGGAAATATCGAGTTCGTATTCACCTTTTGGGCCAGTTGTTGCAGAGGGTTCGCTAGCATCAAGTTCGCCATTTTTGTTAGCGTCTAAGAAAACTGTAGCCCCAGCGATGTAGCCGTCAATAACAGAACCTCGACCTCGATTATAAAGATCGAAAAATGCTCTATCCGATGCACCAGCAGCATCCCTTGCTGTTACTCGAATCCAGTAGTTGCGATTGCGCTGCAAGCTATCATCAACCCTGAAAGTACGGCTAGCCGGATCGAAACTCATGCCAGTTGGTAAGGGGCTAATGCGACTCCAACTTGTCGGAATTGGCGATCGTCCTCCGCTGACATTTCGCCACTCAAAGTTGGTGACATTTTCATACCAATCTGCTGTATAAGTTAAGGTATCGCCCGGATCTAGATCGATGAAAGTGTCGTTTTGAAAAGTAAACTGCAATTGAGGACTCGAACCCGGTTGCAAACTCAAACCTTGTTCCCGGAACGGAATATTTAAGACTGGCGGACGGTTGACAGGATTGAGAACATTGCGAAGATTTAAACGTCCTCCGCTAACAGTTCTGCCTGCGAGAGAAGGCAACGGGTCAACTGTTGAGAGAATAGAGTTTCTTAGTTGGGCGACAGTCAAGGTTGGATCTTGGGCTAACAGCAACGCCGCCGCACCTGCTACGTGGGGTGCTGCCATTGAAGTTCCGTCAGAGAAACCGTAGTTATTACCGGGAACTGTACTCAAAATGCTTCTTCCGGGTGCACCTAAGTCTACGGTACTGGCTCCAAAATTGGAGAAAAATGCTAGTTGGTCATTGCGATCTGTTGCTGCAACTGAAATAACATTGGGAAGGTCATAGTTAGCTGGGTAAGAAGGTGTGATGTCATTATTAGAGCTGCTATTACCTGCTGCTGCGACAAAGAGAACTCCTGCACTGTTAGCTTCACTGATAGCGTCAAATAAAGCTCTAGAGTTAGGTACTCTCCAACTAGCATTAATGACATCTGCACCCTTAGTGGTAGCGTAACGAATCCCTCTGGTGATAGAGACTAAATCTGGTCCTATGCGACTGCCAATCTTCAAAGGTATCAAACTAACATTATGGTTAATTCCAGTAACGCCAATGCGGTTATTACCAATTGCACCAATGGTTCCAGCAATGTGGGTTCCGTGACCGAGATCGTCACTTGGATCGTTGTCGTTGTTATAAAGGTCATAGCCGCGAACATCGTCTGTGTAGCCGTTACCGTCGTTGTCAATACCATCGCCAGGAATTTCTCCCGAGTTAGTCCAAATATTGGCTATTAAATCTTCATGGTTGTAGTCTACGCCACTGTCCGTAACTGCAACAATTATCCTTCTGTCACCTGTTTGACTATCCCAAGCTTCCGAGGCATCGATATCAGCATCTGATGTGCCTCCCTCTAATCCAGTATTATTTAAACCCCACAGTTCGCTAAATCTGGTATCGTTTGGTATGAAATCATAGGAACCTTGGTAATTCAGTTCTACTGCCTCTACGTTGGGATCTCGAGCTAAGTTTTCTTGAATTTGCAGCACATCTAATTCTGAAGAAAATTTGACAATTCGCCACCGATCTAATGGAGTGGGTGTGAAGTCAAATTGGGAGCTTGATGGTACTAGGTTTTCTAGCGCTATCTCTCCATTAGCTTGAAAATTGCCTAGAAAATCATTGCTTGCACCGGGTCTCAGTTTCACTAAAAGTTCGCCTGGTTTGTATTGTGAACCAGTGACAGGATCGATTGGTGGCAATTGACCGCCGTTATCATTCGAGCGATCGTTATCAATAGAGACCGCGATCGCATCTGCTGCATTTAAACCGGAATAATTGCGATCGTTGCTGACAGCAGGTTTGGTAACAATCCTGTAAGTTTTATCACCGTCAACAACCTTGTCATCAACACCAGTTACCGTCACCGTTTGCGTTTGATTCCAATTAGCAAAGTTGAAGTTCAGCGATGGTGGAGAAATTATGCCCTCTACTGGATTGGAACTTTCTAAATCAATTCTGACATCAGCAGTTGGCGGAGTATTTAGTTTGACTGTAAATGTTGCTTTACCTCCCGCTTCTGTGGTGACTAATCCTGATGTCGGATCGACAGTAATGCCAGCAGGTATCGTCGGCGGCATGATTACTGGCGGTAGTGGAGTTGGCGTTGGTGGAGTTGGCGTTGGTGGAGTTGGAGTTGGTGTTGGTGGAGTTGGTGTTGGTGTTGGCGGTGTTGGTGGAGTTGGTGTTGGTGTTGGTGGAGTTGGTGTTGGTGTGGGTGTTGGTGGAGTTGGTGTTGGTGTGGGTGTTGGTGGAGTTGGTGTCGGTGGAGTTGGTGTTGGAGTTGGTGTTGGCGGTGTTGGTGTCGGTGGAGTTGGTGTTGGAGTTGGTGTTGGCGGAGTTGGTGTCGGTGGTGTTGGCGGTGTTGGTGTTGGCGGTGTTGGTGTTGGCGGTGTTGGTGTTGGCGTAGTTTCGTTATCAGTAATGGCGACAGTAACAGGCCCGATCGCAATTCCGCTATATTTCGCGTCAGTAGTTGTTACCGCGTGATTGATTGTGCCTGTGTGAGTACCTTCTACAACTGTGTCATCCGTCGCAATCACAGTTACAGTTTGGGCAATATTCCAATTAGTGCTGTCGAAGCTAATGGGGGCGATCGCACTTATTTGATTCCCCCCCTCCAAGCTGACTGTTACCGGCGCTGTTGGCTGCGAATTTAGCTGAAGTGTATAAATTCCCGTTGCACCGCCTTCTGCTGCTGTGGTACTGGCGGGATTAACGGTAATGCCGGGAGTTTCGTTGTCGCTATTCGTAACGCTGACATCGGCAGCACTTAAATTGCTGTAATTGCTGTCTGTACTAACAGCCGCAGCGGTGACAATATTGTAAGTTTGATTGCCGTCAGCAATATTGTCTTCAACGCCAGTAATAGTTACTGTTTGCGGCGCACTCCAATTGGCGGGAGTGAATGTCAGCGAGGGTGTAGAAACTGTTCCCTCGGCAACATTGGAACTGCTTAAGCCAACAGTCACGTTAGCAGTTGGTTGAGAGTTGAGTTGGACAGTAAATGTCGCTGTTCCTCCTGCTTCTGTTGTAATTAATCCACTATCGGGATTGACGGCAATTCCAGCAGTGTCGTCATTAGTAATAGTAGTTGTCGCACTAGCAGAACCAATTGTTGAGATGCCGCTGGGAAGACCACCATTAGGCAATGTCACGGGATTTGAGAGAGTGACAGTAATAGTTTCGTCTGGTTCAACGCTAGCATCACCTAATACATCTATGGTGACAGTTTTTGATGTTTCTCCCGATGCAAAATTAATAGTAGCATTGGTACTTGTTGCGCCCGAAGTAGCGCCGATATTGTAATCACTGCCGTTGGTTGCAGTTCCCCCTATTCCATAATCGACAGTCCCTGCTGAATCAGTACCGCCACTGCGACTAACAGTAAATATCAGCGGATTTGTGCCGGAGTTGCCTTCAGGAACAGTACCAGCGCTAGCAGCAACTGTGTAAATAATCGGATCGTTGGCTGGAATTGTGAGGGTAGTTTGAGGGATTGTACCTGCAAACCCTCCCGGACTCGTACCAAAACTCAAGACAACTGCTTCATCCATTTCTGCAAGGTTGTCTGGTTTGATAGTGACAGCTATATTTTGAGTCGAACTGCCACTACCTGCGGCAAAAGTGAGAGTATTAGTAGAAAGAGTATAATCCGAACCTTGAGTCGCTCGTGAGGTAGCAGGAGGAACGGGCAAGACAGTTGCGATCGGTACAATCAAGTCTGTAAATCGCAAACCGTCTTCGAGTGTCACAGGAATATTAACAGTCGCATCTGCGTCTCCTTCAAGACTGCTGTAGGCCGAATTACCAAAACTTGCTTTCAATAGCACATTCAACAGAATTGAAACTCTGTTACTGTTGGTATTTGCGACAGCAATATCTGGTCTGGTATCAGAGTTAAAATCTCCAACCGCGATCGCGCTCGGAGTGGTTCCCCCACTATTATAATTAAACGGCCCGTTAAACGTTCCTTGACCGGTTCCAGTTAAAATTGAAACATTATTAGAACCGGCGTTCACTACAGCTAAATCGGGTTGACCGTCAGCGTTGAAATCACCAACGGCAATATCATTAGGATCTGCCCCAACATTAAAGTTAGCAGGATTGCTAAAAGTGCCTTGACCTGTCCCTGATAAAATTGATACGTTCTGATTGCCTGCATTGGCTACAGCTAGATCGGATCTGCCGTCAGCGTTAAAATCTCCGACTGCGATCGCACTCGGACTTTGACCGACATTAATATTAGTCGGATTGCCAAAACTACCTTGACCATTTGCCGATAATATGGTAACACTATTAGAATTTCGGTTGGCCACGGCGAGATCGAGGAAATTGTCGCCGTTAAAATTTCCCGCAGCGATCGCGCTGGGACTTTGCCCAACATTCACAGTAACAGGAGTGGAAAAACCGCCTTGTCCCGTTCCCAAATAAATGCCAACATTGCCTTCAGGTACAAAACCATTGCCACTGGATTGAGTAATGGCAATATCGAGTAAATCATCAGCATTAAAATTGCCGACAGCGATCGCGCTAGGATTTTCTAGGGCAGTCAAAAATCCCGGACTGTTAAAGTTGCCATTACCAGATCCTAAAAAGATATAAATGCTGCTAAATTCCGAACCTTGTGCGGAAGTTATCGCTAAGTCGGAAAAGTTATCGCCGTTAAAATTGCCAACTGCGATCGCGGTCGGACCAAATACCGAAGTCAAATCAGTTCCAGAGTTAAATCCTCCTTGACCGTTTCCCAGTAAAATAGAAACCCTATTCGTGGTGGGGTTAGCAACAGCTAAATCTAAGAGGCCATCGGTATTGAAATCGCCAGCCGCAACAAAGGATGGACTGGTTCCCGCATTAAAATTATTAGGAGAACTAAACGTATTGAGAACGTGGCCGTAAGCTGCGATCGCCTCGGGCACAAATACAATTCCAGCTTTAATTGTCCCCGCTGTCACTGTTAATTTCCAATCGCCGCCTTTTGCCGCACAACCTATTAAATTATCAGAAGCGGCAACATTGGCTCCTGTTATTTGACTCAGGTTTTTTACAAATTCTTTACCTATATTTCCTTTGGCAACATTGCACCCGTAGAGCAAAATTTCGGCATTTTGTGTCAGCCCGCCCGCCCATATCTTAACTGTTTTGACAAAATTGTCGGCGCGATTTATCAAATTCTGCCAACTCAATTCAACGTTCCCCAGTTGCAAACAACCGGGCTTTCCGTGGGCAATAATGTGAATTACTGAAAATTTCCTTCCCTGCAAAGCTTCGGCAATTTGTTCGATGCCGTTGCGGTTAGTTTCTAATTTAATTACTTCGGTTTCAGGGATAATGCCGTCGATTAATATTTGACAGTCGGGGACGGCAGCATCGATAAATGCGATCGCTTTTGAGGAAAGCTGAGTCATTGACTTTAGGGAAACAGCCGTTGGGGCGATCCCTAAGTCTGGGATGTTTAAGTCTGGGATGTTATCGTTATTACAGTTTTCGGCACTGAGGGATTGGGGACTTGTGCCGGCAGGAAACTTGGTACCAATACTGAAAGTAGACATGATTAATTTACCTAGCTGATACTTCGGGTTTATGTGATGCGAGCAAGTCTACAAAAGCACCAGCTCTGCTGTATTGTAAATTCTTGCGGAAAAATTGCTAAAAATATAATTTTCTTGCGGAATTTATCCCTATTTGATGAAGAATTGTAACAGCGCCGGCGGGCAGGGGTTTTTTACGACAGAACTTACGCCTCAATAAGCTGTCGCGCATTTAAACTGTATATTCAGGGCGGGCGGGACGCCCAACCCCTACTCCCCACAAGACTTTAAATTTTTTTGACATACAATTTAAAGGCAGAACAGCTTACCAAAGAAACCGGGTTTTGTACCAAAATACACAGGTTTCCCGATCGGGCAAAAAACCCGGTTTCTGAATCCCCGCAAGCCCTAGGCGAAAATACTTTGCAACTACAAACTGCTTTTAATGTGACAGGGGCTTGAGTTTTGTTAAAGCCGATCGCGATATTGCTTAGGAGTCAAACCGACAATTTTGCAGAATGTCTTACTAAAGTGACTTTGGTCGTGAAATCCCACTTGCTGGGAGATATATTTTATTGATAACTTCGGTTTTTTCAACAACTGTTTTGCTTTTTCAATTCGGCACTGGGTCACGTACTGATGGGGCGTGACTCCAGTCGATTGTTTAAACATACGGCTGAAATGATAAGAACTAATGTTCACTAAATTAGCAAGTTCACTTAAGTGCAAATCTCGGTTTATGAATTCATTAATGTAGTGAATAACTAGCTGCAATTGACCGGGGTCAAGACCGCCTCCCACATCTCGCCGATTAGGTTTTTTCGCGCCATAGCGGTGCAGTATGTGCAGTGAAAGCGCGTTTTTCAGTGCATCGACATAAAGAGTACCGTTTAATCCGCCTGATTCCAGTTCGGTTTTGAGAGCCCAGGCAATTCCGTGAACCAACGGATCGCGGGTTTGCCATTGCGGTATAATTTCAATGGAATTTGAATTGATCGATTCGCCAACTGTATTGTCGAAGTCGGTAGGTTCAAGAGCGATCGCCATAAATTCATAGTCTGCGGCTGCAACTGACTGGAAATAAGTACCAGCAGCAGCGATGAACATCTGCCCACTTTGCCACGATTCGCTACCGCAGTTTTTCCCGTTCACTGTTCCTTTTAGTGTGGCTGAATTGAGCATCAAGCCAACCGTGTGCTGTTCGAGACAGTGTTCGGGACATTCGTTTGGCGGCTGAGAGTGATATTCGACATGAATTCCTTGCCACTTTGTGCCGTGACTCGACAGGATTGCGGGGCGCGGGAGAATCACTTTCATCCCGTCTGTCTTGGCAAAATCAAGAATTAAAGGTTTCTGTGGGGACATAACTGGCACCGACTGGACGAGTTGCTATTTTGTAGTTGACAACTCCTCGCCGTTCTACGGCGAGGATTCTTCTAAACATCCGAGTGCCTTCGGGACTGACCGTCGGGAAACAAATCTGAGTTAAATCTGCAACAGGGTTCCGAGCGTACAAACCTAAAATACATAAAATGTAATACTTACTGGTATTTTACAGAAAAATCATGCACAGACGAGTTTTCCAGATTGCTATTGTACTTTGCCTCCAAGTCGTCCTAGTTCTAGGTGGGTGGGCGCAGCCTGCGGCGGCGCTGACTCCTGAACAGCAGCTATTGAGCGAAGCTTGGCGAATTGTCAATCGCTCTTATGTGGACGACAGCTTCAACTCTCAAAACTGGTGGTCGATTCGCCAAAAAGCTGTCAAGCAACCGCTTAACGACAGACAGCAGACTTACACGGCGATTCAGGGGATGCTGGCGAATCTCGACGACCCCTTCACTCGACTGCTGAAACCCGAACAGTACCGCAGTTTGCAGGTCAACACTTCGGGAGAATTGACGGGTGTGGGGCTGCAAATTGCGATCGACCCCCAGACAAATACCCTGACAGTGGTGGCTCCTTTGGCCGGCTCACCGGCGGATAAAGCTGGCATCCAACCCCTCGATCGCATTCTGAAAATTGACGGCACTCCTACCTCAGAATTGAGCCTAGACGAAGCAGCCACTCGAATGCGCGGCCGCATCGGCACTCCCGTTACCTTGACCTTGGGGCGCGAGGGAAGGGACGTTGCTGAGGACATTGAGCTAGTGCGCGATCGCATTGCTCTGAATCCGGTTTACGCCGAATTGCAGTCGGGGTCAGAGAATTTGCCGGTCGGCTACATTCGCTTGAGTCAATTCAGCGCTAACGCCACTGAAGAAGTCGCTCACGCGATCGACCGCTTGGAAAAACAAGGAGCCGCCGCCTACATTCTCGACCTGCGGAACAACCCGGGCGGACTGTTGCAAGCAGGGATTGAAATTGCCCGCCTGTGGCTCGATTCCGGGACGATCGTCTACACGGTGAACAGACAAGGCATTCTCGGCAGTTTTGAAGCCTCTGGACAAGCCCTAACTAACGATCCGCTGATTGTTTTGGTGAACAAGGGAACTGCCAGTGCTAGCGAAATTTTGGCGGGTGCGCTGCAAGATAACGGCAGAGCTCAACTGGTAGGAGAAAAGACTTTTGGCAAAGGACTGATTCAGTCCCTGTTTGATTTGTCTGACGGTTCCGGGTTAGCCGTGACTGTTGCTAAGTACGAGACACCGAACCATAAAGATATTAACAAGCTGGGGATTGCGCCCGATCGCGTAGTGCCTTTGGAACCCATCGCGCGCGATCAAATCGGCACCGCAGCAGACTTGCAATATCAAGCTGCACTGCAACTACTGAAAGAAAAAACCGTGCTGGCAAAGTCAGTATAAGCCTGAGTTTAAAGTTTTGAGATTGCAATAGGTGACAATACGCAGGTCTGTCTGTCTCTGCGTTTGCTTCGCCACGACAGACAAGAATCATGAAAAAAACTCTTTTATTTAAAAGTGATATCACGTCCGACAGATTCATCTGTCATTCTTCGTTGTGCGAAGCCATGACATACAAGAATGATGCACATCGGACGTGATATCAAAACCCAAAACAGCCCTTCCCTTAAGGTTGGGGGGTTGATTCCTCGGCGTCGGGCACCTCGGCTTCTTGCAAAATCACCGGACGCTGCTGCGGGTCAGCTTGGTTGCTTTGCTCTTGCATCACAGTTTTAGCAAGACTAGGGTCAAAGTAGCGGTTAAAGTCCGATCGCGACTGATTTACTCGCCCTTGGGTAAGATTGACTTCAGCTTGGATTTCGTGCAATTTTTCTTGCACCGCCCGGTAGTGAGGCCAAAGCTGAACCAAAGCAGAAGTGGCACAGACTGAAAGTACAATGTTGACTGCGAATTTGACTCCTGTTTCGGCCGCGAGGGTTTGGTGAGGGTAGGAACGCTGGCGGCTGCTGCTGCGACGAGGAGTAACCCGAGGGGAGTTTTTTACAGGACGCAGTGGGGTAACGGTGGGTTGAATCGCTTGCATAATTTTTTTTCAAATACCTGAGACTGACGTTTTAGAGTTCACAAGAGCAAATTCTGAGCTTAACGCACACTCGCCGCTGTTTGTCAGGGTGCTGACAGCCAAAATTGTTGAGACAAAGGTGACGCCTTAAGACGGAATTTTCCCATAAAAATGCCTGCCCTTGCAGTCTCGTCTTGCGGAACACAAACAATCTACTGCACTGGGGCAGCAATTGTCTGTATCTGTAATGCGAGAGATTTAACTGGTCAGGCAGGCGTTTTGCGGTTCGCAACTGGTGTCTGGAAACTATTTGTACAGTTCAGTTGACAACCGGAAAGCCAAGATTCCGGGAATCAAAGCAATTACGAGCGCTACGTAGACTTGGGTATCTGTTAAAGACATATTCGCAAAACTCCTTTTCGCGGGGACGAGCTTTCACCAATTTGAGACAAATTGGCGCTTTTGGGAATCATTTGTTACAACTTGCAACACAAATGCTGCCTCCGGGGAGGAGTGGCCTAGTGGCGCAGTGGCGCAGTGGCGGTGTTTTTGAGTGTCGGAGGGGGAGAATTTTTCCTTGTTTCCTGGGACTGCTTGCTTCGGAGGTTGTTGGGACGATCGCCTCGCACAGAACTACCGCGTTAGGTTAAGATTTAACTAATGCGAATGGGAAGTCTTGCGCTCTACCGAAGGTGAGCGTCGGGATGAAAACGCAGCCCGAAAATAAATTGAGCGAGAGCGAATCAATATCCTTTTTGTGCGCTATGATAATTTTATCGGTATTCTGCAACCTTGATAAATGTATAAAGCTTACAAGTACAGAATTTATCCCACAGATGAGCAAGATGTCTTGCTTGCAAAGTCTTTTGGCTGTGCGAGATGGTTCTGGAACTATGCTTTGAATCTATGTCAAGAAACTTACAAGAATACTGGCAAAGGACTATCTAGGGCATACATACAAGGCTTGCTCCCTGCACTCAAAAAAGAATACGAATGGTTAAAAGAACCTTATTCTCAATGCTTGCAGGTGGTTGCATTGAATTTATCTACTGCCTACAAAAACTTCTTTGACAAGATGGCGATGCTGCCCAAGTTCAAAGCCAAGCATGGCAGGCAGTCGATCAGCTACCCTCAAAATGTCAAATTCGACGGTGACTATATCAACCTACCTAAGATTGGTTTAGTTTTCTGTCGGCGACATCGTGATTTTGAGGGCGATATCAAGACCGTTACCGTATCTCGCAACCCGGACGGTAAACATTTTGTTTCTGTTTTGATTGACGATGGGAAAGAACAGCCTGAGTTAGTCCCAGCAGATAAAGCTATTGGCATTGACGTAGGGTTAACTCATTTTGCGATTACCAGTGATGGTTCTAAGTTCGGCAATCCCAAGTATTTCGTCAAACGTCAACGAAACTTAAAACGTAAACAACAAAAGCTCGATCGCAAAAAGAAAGGCAGTCAAAACAGGAAAAAGGCAAGACGGGCGGTGGCAAAAGTTCACTCCAAGATTGCCCGATGCCGGGAAGATTTTCTACAAAAGCTATCCCGCAAGATAGTTAACGAAAACCAAGTTATTGCAGTAGAAAATCTCAATATCAAAGGCATGGTAAAGAATCATAATTTAGCCAAAGCCATTAGTGATGTTGGCTGGGGTATGTTCTGCACAATGCTTAAGTACAAGGCCCAAAGTGAAGGTAAACAATACATTGAGATTGATCGATGGTTTCCTAGCTCAAAAACTTGTCATGCCTGCCTAAATCAAGTTGAGCATCTCACTCTTGATGTTAGGGCATGGACTTGTAAACATTGTGGTACTCATCATGACCGTGATGTAAATGCAGCCCTCAACATTAGAAATGAAGCCTTGCGGATTTTGGCGTTAGGAACTAGCGCTTCTGCCTGTGGAGGGGATGTAAGTCGATCTGGCAAAACTTCGGTTTTGTTGGACGCTATTCCCGTTGAATCAGGAAGCCAGCGCTGTACCAATGAAGTGGTCAGCGTCTGGTAGTTCACGTGAAGGTGACACTAATGTTAGACAGAGCGGGTAATTTGCGCTGCGCTCGACCCTTGCCAATTTTAGGTGCACAAAATAGTTAATGCTAGATCAATTTCTCGACGCTTCACCCAATTTTGGAGTTGACGGCTTTTTATTATTGTTGGTTTTGGTGGCTTTGGAGGCTGTACTTTCGGCTGACAACGCGATCGCCCTGGCGTCTATTTCTAAAGGTTTGGAAGATGCCAAGGATCAGCAAAGAGCTCTCAACTTGGGTTTGATAATTGCTTTTGTACTGCGGATCGCCCTAATTTTAACGGCTACTTGGGTGATCCAATACTGGCAGTTTGAGCTGCTTGGTGCTCTCTACCTGCTGTGGCTTGTTTTCCAACATTTTACTTCAGAGACAGACTCCGAAGGAGAACATCACGGGCCCAGATTTGCGTCTGTGTGGCAAGCAATTCCCATGATTGCTTTTACGGATTTAGCGTTTTCATTGGATAGCGTTACTACTGCGATCGCTGTGTCTGACAACACTTTTATCGTCGTAACAGGCGCTACTATTGGAATTATTGCCCTGCGATTCATGGCCGGATTGTTCATCCGCTGGCTGGATGAGTTCGTTCACCTAGAAAGTGCTGGTTACATCACAGTTGGGTTCGTGGGAATGCGGTTGTTGGTGAAAGTAATTAATCCCGATTTAGTTCCTCCGCAATGGCTGCTAGTTTCCAGTATCGTCTTGATGTTTGTCTGGGGATTTTCTAAGCGTACTCCTGAGTCAGTCGAGATTGCAAAATCTCTAGAAATGGCTCTCACTCAGCCGGATTCAGAAGTTGCACTGCCGGAATCGCAAGGACAAAAGTCCGAAAATTAACATACTTTCATTTGAATAAAATTAGCTTAAATCTGTCAAACCAACAAGATTGAAGGCTGGTCAAAACGTGCAAAAGCCTTTCATCCCGGTGACTTTAGTCCGGGAATGAAAGGCTTTTATTTTGTAATATTGTTTCCTTCACTAGCCGATCGAACTCATGGGAGTACAATTTGGCCTATGGTTCGGCAGTTATCAAAATCAGACTCAGCAATGGTTGCGCTGGTGGGATAGCTAGGGGAATTTTTTGCTGAGGGGATTGGCGGCATATTGGCGATCGATCCGGATCTGATTTGATCCTTGGTGGTGGCTGTATTTTTTTAGGATAGGAAAAGAGGGCGATCTGTGGGAAGGAGTTGCAGGCGATCGCATTTCACCTGTCGGGAAAAAATGTAACCTTCCTGTTGAGGGGCTGCAAATAACCTTTTCTACATAGGGCAACGGTTTTAGATTCTTTTCCCAATTAGCAATTAGCAATTAGCCATTAGCTATGGCTTAGGCTTACCGACAAAGAAAGCTAAGGGAGAATTATCACCACAAGATAACCGAACTTTAGAACCAATGGGAAAAACATTCTCTGTGGTTGTGAGTGCATATAACTTTTCGCCCGAAGGTGTTTTTAAACAATAACGATTTTCTCTGCCTAAAAATTGGCGATCGCAAACCACAACAGGCGAATCTTCATCTAAGTATAAACTCAAGTCTTCCTGCCGGATCATCAATTCTCCTTCAGTAGCAACATCACAGGGAACTTGTGAAGATGAATCTCGTTTAACAGCAAAACAACCTACTTCTGTTTCCCAAAAATCCTGCTTCAGCGATGCAGACACAAAATTAGCTTGCGTCACAAACTCAGCCACAAATCTAGATGCTGGTTCTTGATAAACTTCCTCTGGAGTGCCAAACTGTTCTAATTGGCCTTGACGCATCACCGCTACCCAATCTGAAATCGAAAGTGCTTCTTCGCGATCGTGGGTGACAAATACACCAGAGGTTCCCGTTGCTTTGAGAATCTCGCGGACTTCCTGACGCAATCTTAACCGTACTTGTACATCTAAATTACTCAATGGTTCATCTAGTAAAATAATCGCAGGTCTAGGGGCTAACGCACGGGCCAGGGCTACTCGCTGTTGCTGACCCCCCGATAATTCATGGGGATAACGGTTTTCTAATCCTTCTAATCCCACCAATGCTAATGCTTCTGTGACACCTTTCTGAATATTATGCTTTGACTCTTTTCCTTGATGCGTTAAGCCAAAAGCTACATTTTTCGCGACCGTCAAATGGGGGAAGAGTGCATAGTCTTGAAACACCATACCAATGTCTCGCTGTTCCGGCGGCACTGACATATTAACACTGGCTACAGTTTTTCCTGCTAGAGCGATCGTCCCTGCTTGTAGCTGTTCAAAACCCGCAATTAACCGCAGCAACGTTGTTTTCCCACAACCGGATGGCCCCAACAACCCCAGTATATCTCCTTGATGTAATGTCAGGGTGACAGATGCCACCGCAGGTGATGCTGCTTGGGCATACTGTTTTGTTACACCATCCAAATGCAGAATTATAGGTCGAACCATTATTGCTATAAATAATCAACAACTTACTATTCTACAATAAACCAGTTTAGTGATATAAATTGTCAGAAAGACTTGACAAATGTTTACACCTACTGATAAACTAGCAAGCTAGACAATTTACTAGCGATGAAAAATTCCCAACAATCACTACAAAAAACAGCAATTAGGACAATCCAATGGCGATCGACCTTACGCGGCTTATCCGCTAGTGGGTGGACACTTGCGGTTATTGCTTTAGCATTGCCGATCGCCATACCAGTGATCAGTGTCTTATCCAGTATCTTTGTGGAAGCTAAAGATACATGGCAACATCTAACCGATACAGTTTTAACTCGTTATATCATCAACTCTTTTTGGTTAATGATCGGTGTAGGCTTTGGTGTTGTCGTGATTGGCGTAGGATGTGCGTGGCTAGTAACAATGTGTCGCTTTCGGGCCAGTCGCGTATTTGAATGGGCATTACTGTTACCCTTAGCGGCCCCAGCTTATGTACTAGCTTATACTTATACAGACTTTTTAGAATTTTCCGGCCCCGTTCAAACTGCTTTGCGTTCTATTTTTGGCTGGAGTTATGGAGACTATTGGTTTCCTAACGTGCGATCGCTCCCTGGAGCAATCTTAATGCTAATCTTAGTTTTATATCCCTACGTCTACCTATTAACAAGAGTTGCCTTTTTAGAGCAATCAACTTGTACCCTAGAAGCTAGTAGAATACTGGGCTGTAGTCCTTGGCGCAGTTTTATTACAGTTGCCTTACCAATGGCTAGACCCGCAATTGTTGCAGGTTTAGCACTGGCTTTGATGGAAACTCTCAACGATTATGGCACTGTTCAGTATTTTGGAGTGGATACATTCACCACAGGTATTTATCGGACTTGGTTTGGCATGGGAGAACGAATTGCTGCCAATCAATTAGCTGCCATGCTATTATTATTTGTTCTGGGTTTAATTTTACTAGAACGCTGGTCGCGCAGTCGGACTAAATATTATCAAGCTAGCAGCCGCTATCGCCAACTACCAACTTATCAACTTAAAGGAATTAGGGAGATTTTAGCGGTAATTGCTTGTTTCCTGCCGCTGTTTTTTGGTTTTTTATTGCCAGCAGGTCTTTTAGGCAAGTTGACTTTAGCTAATTGGCAAGTCACTTTAGATGAACGTTTTTGGATCTTTGCCCGTCATAGTTTAATTTTGGCAACACTGACAGCAATTTTAGCCGTAGTTATTGCCTTGATTATGGCTTATGGCTTACGGTTATATCCTAATTTAGGAGTGCAGTTAGGAACGAGAGTTGCGGCAATGGGCTATGCTGTACCTGGTTCTGTGATTGCAGTGGGGATTATGGTTCCCATTGGAAAATTTGACAATCTATTTGATAGTTGGATGCGGGAAAACTGGGGAATTTCTACAGGCTTGTTGTTAAGTGGTACGATCGCAGCTTTGGTATTTGCCTATATAGTTCGCTTCCTAGCTGTTTCTTTAAATGCGGTAGAGTCAAGTTTGAGCAAAATTAAGCCTAATTTAGATGATGCGGCGAGAAGTTTGGGTTATAGCCCGATGCAAACTTTAGTTACAGTTCATACACCAATGATGACGGGAGGTTTACTAACTGCCATGATGTTAGTATTCGTTGATGTAATGAAAGAGTTACCTGCTACTATAATTATTAGACCTTTTAACTTTGATACCTTGGCTGTGCGAACTTATCAACTTGCCTCAGATGAGCGATTGGCGGAAGCTTCTGGCCCAGCCTTGGCAATTGTTTTAGTGGGGATGTTACCGGTTATTTTATTAAGTTGGAAAATTGCGCGATCGCGCAAGTCTTCAACACTATAACCGCCAAATCTCTTCCCTGCTTGCACAGGTGATTGATTCTTTTAAAGCTATAGTCCGACAGGGGTTGAAACCCCTGTCTCATAGCGAAAGTCGTCTGAAGACGACTATACAGCTAGGATTTCAGTCGGTTTCAACTCACATCTTGCACCACTCTCAATTACTTGTTTAGGAACAGGCTTTTCGGCCTGTTCCACAAGAAAATCTACTGTTTGTGGAACGGGCATCTTGCCCGTTCTTGACAATGGTGCAAGATGTCGGTTTCAACCGACTTTAGCTATTAGACAGGGAATTTATTCCCTGGCGGGTTTCAGGAGAATGTATCAACCGTTCTTCCCTCTTCTTTTTACCTTCATAAATCAAGATGATTAATAAAAACTTAGCAATGTTTAACCGCACTACTGGCACAATTTCCTTGTTACTTCTTACTATTTTTGTCACCTTGGGATGTCAAAAACAGGCGGCTGGCCCCCTCGAAACCTTACAAAAAACTAAGCAATGTCCAGGATGTGACCTGACTGATACCAAGTTAAGTGACATTGATTTAACAAGCGCTAATCTCAATGGTGCTAAGTTGGAAGGTGCTATGCTAGAAAATGTCAAACTTAATGAAGCCTTACTCGATAGCGTCAATCTCAAAGGTGCAAATTTAAAAGGTGCTTCTCTGGAAAAAGCAGGTTTATTTTCTGCCGATCTCACAAATGCTGATTTGAGTAATGCAAATCTCAAGGGGGCTTTTTTGCGAGGGGCAAAACTGAATAATGCCAATCTTAGTAATGCCGATTTAAGTGAAACTGACTTAAATAGTGCTGATTTGACTGGGGCAAACCTGAAAGGGGCAAACCTGAAAGGCGCTATAATGCCGGATGGTAAAATTAAAAATTAAAGCTGAGGGGATTCGGCGGTTGAAACCGCCGAATCACAAAGAGTAGCTTCTTGTTCAAAAAGCCTCTATTTCCATCCTGCCCGATCGGCAACCTTTAAAGCTTCGGGGTTATTTTTCCCATACACATCAGGGTTAAGAGGGTCAGATTTGAATGTACCAAAACTTGCCACTACAGGATCGATCGCCACACCTGAAATCACAGGGTATTCGTTATTACTCCTAGCAAAAATTTGTTGCGCTTCGCGACTGGCTAGGTGTTCCAAGAATTTGGTCGCGCCAGCTTTGTTACGGGAGGTTTTGACTACACCGCCACCACTAATGTTGACGTGGGTACCGCGATCGCGCTGGTTCGGGAAAAATACACCTACTTTCGCCGCGATCGCTTTTTCTGCAGGATCTTTCGATTTCATTAAGCGAGCTACATAATAGGTATTAACAATGGCAATATCGCCTACCCCATCAGCAACAGCTTTGATTTGCGCCGTATCATTTCCCTCTGGAGGACGCGCAAAATTAGCCACCAATCCTCGTGCCCAAGCTTCTGTTTTTTGAGCTCCATGAACCGCTAACATAGCCCCAACCAGAGACTGATTATAGATATTAGTGGACGATCGCACTAAAACTTTGCCTTTCCACCGAGGTTCTGTCAGCGCCTCATAGGTTGACAATTGGGTCGGGTTCACCTTGCTTTTGTTATAAACAATCACCCGTGCCCGACGCGATAGGCCAAACCAGAAACCTTGAGGATCTCGCAAACTTGCTGGAATTGCCGATGTCAGGACTGTTGAAGAAACAGGTTGCAGAATACCTGCTTGTTTTGCCCGCCACAAACGCCCACCATCCACCGTGATGAAAACATCAGCGGGGCTATTTGCACCTTCACTTCTGATCCGTTCAATTAGTTGGTCAGCATCCGCTTCAACGAGGTTAACCTTAATCCCAGTTTTTTTGGTGAAGCTTTGGTACAACTCATTATCAGTGTCGTAGTGACGTGCTGAATAAAGGTTGAGAGTGCCCGTCTGGGCTTGGACTGGGGCTTTTTTGCTGAGTTCCCCCAGTGCCACGACAGCCATTGCTGTACCGCTGGCAAGAAAAATACGCCGAGAAATGCTCATTGTTCTATAATGATAGATTTTTTCATCTGGTAATTGACACGATGGTCTCTCTACAGCCATCTATAGTCATTGCTTTACTATATTAATGCAAGTAATTCTTATTTGATGAGCGAGAGCGTAACTATTTTAGGGCTGACGCACTGCTGGTCACAAATCCGGTCTCGACTTCGCTCAACCGGCAATTTTTTTTACGCAAAGACTTTTTTATAAGCTGTCGGGCATCTTGCGTTGTATTTTTCGGGCGCGCGGGACGCCTAACCCCTACTCCCCACAACAATTTCATCTGAGATGTTGCACCATTCTCAATAAGCCTTTTATTAACAGGCTTTCCGGCCTGTGAAGCGAGAAAACTCATTCTTTGTGGAACGGGCCCCAGAGCCCGTTCTTGACAATGGTGCAGCATCTGAGATCCTACGGATTATTTGTGTCGAATTAGCTCGTAAATTTCCACATAGTCTTTAGCTGGATAGTTCCACGAATTGTCACAATTCATGCCTTGAAGCATGAGTTTTTCAAATTCATCATGATAGTCATACCACAATCCGATCGCCCGATCGAGCGCCGACTCTAAAGCGCCGTAGTCGCTTTGGTAAAACACGTAACCGTTGCGTTCTTCCGGGAGGTGGCGGGTGTCGTAATCTCGATCGAACACAGTATTCACCAAACCGCCAACTCCCCGCACCACAGGAACAGTACCGTACCTCAACCCGATCATCTGAGTCAGGCCACAGGGTTCGTAATTACTGGGAACCACAATCATATCCCCACCCGCGTAAATTAAGTGCGACAGTTCCTCATTAAAACCTAGTTCTAAATGGCAGTCTGGATTATCATTTAAAAACTGTCTTTCGTGCTGGAAATGCGCGTTAATTCCGGCTTCCGTCGCGGAGCCCAAAAGCACGAATTGCGCTCCCTTACTCAGAGAGTAATAAATTGCATGGTGGACGAGATGGACACCTTTTTGGTCGTCCAAACGACCGATAAAGGTAATAATAGGCTTGTCAGCATCGCGCAGTAACAGCCGATCGCGCAAAGCTTTTTTAGTTTTGGCTTTTCCTGCCAAATCCTCCTGATTGTAGTGGTGCGGAATATAGCTATCGCCATCGGGATTCCAGATATCATAATCAATGCCGTTGAGCACGCCGCGAAACTTCTCTTGATATAAATGCAATGTGTGGCCCAAACCGTAGCCACACTCGCCGAGGTGAGCTTCCCAAGCATGGTGCGGCGAAACCGTGGTGACAAAGTTCGAGTAAACAATGCCGCCTTTCATAAAGTTGATAGCAAAAGGGTTAAAGTTATCTCGGAGGCGATCGTAATCAAAATAATAATCCGGTCTGTGCAAACCCGTTGCTTCCAAAATATCGCTACCTCCCATTCCTTGATGTTTGAAATTGTGAATGGTATAGCAGACTCGCTGATATTCCATCCAATTGTATTTGTAAATTTCAAACAGCAAGACTGGCACCAAACCAGTTTGCCAATCATGACAGTGAATCACATCGGGACGTTTGTTGCTTCTGAGCAAAAATTCCAAAGCGGCTTTGCTGAAAAATGCAAACCGCATATTGTCGTCATTGCACCCGTAATAACAGCCGCGATTAAAAAAGTTATCTTGAGAGCGAGGTTCGATGAAAAAACACAACTGCCCGTGCACCCAGCCGCACAACACATCGCAGAGGATTTCGCCGCCGTACCAGGGCACAGCCAAATCCCGGTAGGCTTCGTGAAGTCCCCAAATGTGGTCGTACCTCATGCAGTCGTACTTCGGTAGAATAATCTCGACGCAGTGGCCGGAATTCTGCAACTCCCGACTCAAGCCGTAAACTACGTCGCCCAAACCCCCTGCTTTGATGACTGGGGCGCACTCCGAGGCAATTTGTACAATGTACATTTTTTTTTCTCGCTCCTGGATGAATCAAAAAGATATTTTCTTAACATGACAAAGTATATGGTTTCTCGCCAAATAAGCAAGTAGGCCATTGGGAATACAGGGCGATCGGGCTCCCAGAAGCCGAATTTGCGGCGGTTGCGATCGGCGATATCGTTTCGGCATGGCTGCAACTCGATCGCAAATTCCGCAAAACATAACTCATCTTCTCGCCTTTGTCAACTCAATCTTTTGAGTCAAATCGCCATTTGTCTCGTCTTGTTCCGAATAGCGATCGAATAACTCACTCAAAGCTTCTTCTCCAACAATTTCTCCATTACTGACAAACTTCTCTACCTCCACCGAACCATCACTCAAAAATTCAATTTCCCACCGTTCCCCAGGTACAGCTACAATTACCATCAGAGCTTCATCGCGATGATGCGCTAAACTGTAATCGATAGCCTGTTTTTGCAATTTTTGCAAAAATAATATTACTTGGTCAAATCCATTATTTTTCATCTATCAAATCTCCGATCGCTCAACAATTTGCGAACCATCTTAAAGCCGGGGATATTTTCTTCAGCACCTCTTTCTATTTGCTCCCATATCATTTCGCTAAATTCTTCCCAACTTGGCGAATTTGCCGGAAGCTGTGCTTGTTTTCTACTACCTTTTTTACCTTTGAGAATCTCAGACACTTTCATGCCTGCAAATTTGTGTGCGATCTTTCTTCCTCCTTATCTTACATAAATCCCACTCATCATTCTCATACCGCTCGACAAAAATGCAACAACTTATCCCAAACCCATAGCATCATTTTCACATATTAATAATTTCCCTTTCCCCTGATAATACCAAACATAACCCTCTCCACCGCCTTTGCCAAAATGACCTAATTTTCGATAATCTTCTTCAATCCCCTTGGTAAATCCTTTTACTAAATCGCAATCAGCTATCAAAGTTTCACCTTGTTTGAGTTCGACAACCTTAGCCGGTGAATTTGTAGCAGCTACAACTATAGCTTTTTGCTCGCGCAAAGCTGTAACAGCAATTCTCCACCTACCGTCATTAGAAGCAGCCACTTGTCGGACTTTCAGTTTTTTAGCACCGATAACTACATTGTCCGAACAAAACTGAAATACACCATCATCAAATTCCCACTGCTCCCCATCCGACAGAACGATCGGCGTATAATGCAGGAAATGCCCTTTTTGTCTCGGTTCCAGTTTCACCGTACCCGTTCCTTGATATACAGGAGCGTTGTAGTCCATTTCCGTTGTCAAAGATACCCACATATCTTTTAAACGGTTATCCGTTTTATAAACACCAGAAGTCAATTTCCCCATGCACCAATGCAGCGCACCTTTTTGAATAATCACTCCCGAATTGTTCAAGTTAATTTCCGCTTGCTGAACCAACGGAATATTTTTAGTGGGATGGTAAAACTTGTTGGTTTCTTTATTGATGTTATTTTGAACGTACCACAAATCCGTCGGTTCCAAAAGCTTGATTTCGTATTTCATAATTTACCTCGCCTATTTACGTGAAATGTGTTAAACATTTTACCCAAGATTAGGAGCTGCCGCGCTCCCGGACTTATCTTGTGAAATTTATCTTTGGCAGACATCCTCTGCTACTGTTAAAGTATCTAGCTATCTTAGCAATAGCAGACAGCGCCCCTCCACAATTGTTGAGAAAAATTTATGCCTGCGATCGCACAATCTCCCAATTTACCCATTTTACAAGAAATCAACTCAGGATTACCCCATATTTGCGGCTCCGAAGCAGAAATTAATGCCGCAGCCAATAGCAACGAACCAATCTTTCTACCTACCACAAATCTGCGCCTGGAAAATATTCAAGCCGGATTCGCCTGCGCCCTGCATATGCACCAACCCACCATTCCTGCGGGTGCAAACGGCGAACTGATCTGCAATCTCCAGCATATGTTTGAACATCCCAACCAAGGAGACAACCACAACGCCGGAGTGTTTGCTTGGTGCTATTCTCGGATGGGAGAATTTATCCCCCAACTGATTGCCGAAGGCTGCAACCCGCGCATTATGCTCGACTATTCGGGCAACTTATTGTGGGGATTGCGCCAAATGGGACGCGACGATATCTTTGATAATCTCAAGCGGATTACCTGCGATCCTCAATATCAACCTCACGTAGAATGGCTTGGGACAATGTGGAGTCACGCCGTCATTCCCTCAACTCCCATTCCCGACATCAAACTCCAAATTCAAGCATGGCAACATCATTTTGCCGCCATTTTTGGCATTGATGCCCTGAAGCGCGTCAAAGGTTTTTCGCCCCCAGAAATGCACTTTCCCAATCACCCAGATACACTTTACGAATACATCAAAGCTTTGAAAGAATGCGGCTATCGCTGGCTGATGGTGCAAGAACATTCTGTAGAAAATCCCGACGGTTCGGGATTGTCGCAAGACCAAAAATATATTCCCAACCGTTTAGTTGCCCGCAATTCTCGCGGCGAAACAATCAGTATTACTGCTTTGATTAAAACCCAAGGTTCAGATACGAAATTGGTCGGTCAAATGCAGCCTTATTACGAAGCAAAAGGACGCAATAAACAGCAAATTGGCAATGTCACAGTTCCTTCTTTAGTCACTCAGATTGCTGACGGCGAAAATGGCGGCGTGATGATGAATGAATTTCCCAGCGCTTTTGTCAAAGCTTGGCACGAAAACCGCGAACAAGGCGGGGGGAAATCCGGTGTTGTTGGTTTAAACGGCACTGAATATTTGGAGATAATTGAAGCGGCGGGTGTTAATCCTGATGATTATCCGATTTGTCAAGGGGTTAACCAGCACAAAATCTGGCACCTAGTCGATGCTGATAGTGCTACACCGGAAAAAGTGGAAAGTGCGATCGCCCTACTCAAGCAAACCGACCATAATTTTCACATGGATGGTGCTTCTTGGACTAACGATTTGAGTTGGGTGAAAGGCTACGAAAATGTCTTGGAACCGATGAATCTACTCAGCGCAGCATTTCACAAAAAATACGACCCGCTGGTGCAGCAAGATGCCGCCGTTACTAAGCAGTTTGAATACCAGCAAGCTTTGCTTTACAATTTGTTGCTGCAAACAAGCTGTTTCCGCTATTGGGGACAGGGAACTTGGACTGATTACGCCCGCGAACTTTACAACTGCGGCGCTGCTTTAATGAAGTAGGAGAATTTATCGTAGGGTGCCCCGCAAACAAACTGTTGGATCAGCGTCAAATATCGGCGCTGACGCACCCTACATCTAGAAAACTTCATTGATAAAGAGAGGACTAAAGTCCTCACTACAAACACGGATTTACCAATTACTGCCTACATTTCTTGCATCAACCGCAAATAATTCTGCCGCATTTGCGTCATATTTTCCATCATTCTATTAGCCATATCTTTCTCAACATCGCTCATTTGTTGCCAAAATAAAGCCGATCGCCTCGCCATAATTGCTTCTTCCCAAAGCATCTCCAAAAGTTGCGCCGCCATTGGGTTTTCAGCATCGATAATCCCACACAATTGCTCGAAGGCCCGGTTGGCTTCGGTGTGAGTGCTAACATCCTGAACCAGGCTTAGGCATTTTTTGAGTTGTACGATCGGATTTTCAGAAGAGTAAGCCATAATTCCACTAAGATAAGCGACAAAATTTACACTGATACCTTTGACATTACTAGAGTTTTGACACTCCCCGGCAGACCAGCGCGGGGATTCTTAAGACAGCAATTTGAGTCTTAAAGGCGATGCCAAAGCACCTCTACCGATTCCACTTAGATCTAGTCCAAGCATTATCGCTACTTTTCTAGCAATATTTGCACAACCATTACAATCTGCATTGATTAGCCAACCTTGAGCCGTTCTGTACAAACCGCGCTTAATTCGTTTGCCACTAGGAAGCCACCCTTCGGGTTTTTCGCCAAATTTAGGTAGCAAGTCATTATCGACAAACGAAGCTTTGGAAGAATATGATTCTTCAGCTTCAACAAACCTTAAACCGTATTGCTCGCACAGTTGAGCTATTCTATCTTTCAGTCTGCCCGTAGGGATTTGCACAAACTTTTGATTAGTTTTGCTTCCCATATTGACAGACTCTTTTTGTCCTTTGTTCCAGCCAAAAATAACTGTACCGATTTGGTTGTCTAAGCAGTGCTGAATTACTTTTCTTGCTGCTTTGTTGACGGCATCTCGCATTTGGCGATTACGTTTTTCAGTTAAGCCTGCCAATCTTTTAGACCAGTAGCCGTTGGCTTTCCCTTTCATGAGAAAAGCAACCCGTTTGTTATATCCTTGATTGAGGGACTTGAGATGTTTGCCGTCAACGATAAAACTTGTGCCGATATTGCTCAAGCAGGTTAGCCAGTTGTCTATTCCGTGGTCAATTGCTAAGCATTTGGCAGGGTCTACATTCGCTTGGACATCCTCTGTTTTGTAAATCAATTCCAAGTAGAAACAGCAATTCCGGGGAAGAATGCGATACTCTCGAATTGTTTTAAAATCTAGATTAGATGGCATTGGTAGGAAAAACGCATCTAACCCGAACCACGCTTTAACCTTGCTTCCCAGAGGAAATCGCAGCATCCCATTCTTAAGTTTTACGGATCTTCCTGTAAACGTTACAAGTGCCATTCCACCTTTACGGTATCCCGGCAATTTAGGGTGTTGCGTAACCGTCCCATTTTTGATTCCTCTGAGTAAGCCCATAAAAGACTTAAAAGACTCTGCTACCCCTGTCAGAATTTGCTGAGCTGTATCTGAATAGAACGCTTGATAGTGCAGGTTTCTATCTTCAGTTCCCAAGACTTTATGTAGCTTAGCCCGGTTCGGAATCTTGCCAGTTTTAAAGTATATTTGGCGAGAATAATAGATACCGCAATTAGTAAGCTTTGCCGACTCGGAACACAGATATTCAAGAATCGCTTGAATGCTTGAATCAGCTCGAATTAGATTTTGTTGACAACCAAACATTGCTGAATCCTCCTATAATTTATAGTACAGCAAAAAGCAGGACAATCTATTAATAAATATTTAGATTTTATATTAAAAAGGCGAAGAAAAAACCGGCCACTGAAGAAGGGGCTTCAGACCCAATAATTTGGTGACACAGCCGTAGAGTTCCCTACATACCAGCGCCAAGGCAAATCCATTCCTTGAGAAATCCCGATCCGCGTAGTTTGCACAAAATTTATTGTACCCTCCTCCACAGCTTGCTGAAATTCCTCGCTCCGGTGTTCCAACCGCAGCGGTTGGTCTGCACCCAAGGGAAAACCGCTTAAAGTTCGATCGATATCCAGTACCTTACACAGTTTCCCAGGCCCGGCGGCGAGGCGCGATCGCTTCTTCTCAGGAATTGCAGCGAATTCTTTGGGAACCACATCTACCTGCAAAGCTCGAATCAGCACAGCACTAGCAACTCCCTCTGCATCCGTCACGACATTAAAACAGTGATACATCCCGTAGATTAAGTAAACGTAGCTCAGACCCGCAGGCCCGAACATCACCTCATTGCGAGAAGTGCGCTTTCGGTAAGCGTGACAAGCGGGATCTCCCGGGCCGTAAGCTTCGGTTTCGACAATAATTCCCCGAATCGTCTCGCCGTCAGGAAACTGCCGCACCAGAGTACAGCCCAGCAAATCTGGCGCTACGCTGGTAGATGGCCGCGCCAGCCAAAAAGATTCTACAATCTGAGTATTTGCACTCACTCAACAACAGCAGGTAAATTATGGACGTTAAGTTAGTTTTAGCAGTCTTGACAGCAGTTTTCACCGTTTGCTGTCTGTTCTTTGGTACAAAAAACGGATTCTACGATACTGACAAGTATCACGGTAACGGTTCTGCTCACTAATTTTAGGCGATTGTTAGTTGCTTAAAAAAACCGCCGCCTGTCAGTCAGGCGGCGTTTTTTTTTATGAACCACAGAGGCCACAGAGGACACAGAGAAAGAGAAAGAGAGAGCGGAAAGAATCAAAAGAAGTTGACAAATGATGACACAGCAGATTGCTGTATTTGCTGCAATTAAGGATGAATTTTGCCATCGGGCATTTTAGTTTATTGCAAGCTAGCATTTGAGAAGTCAGCGCATCCCATGAGGTTGAAACGCATTGTGGCTCCTCGATCCGTTGCTTTCATATTGAAACCAACTACTGCATTTTCTGGGTTATTCTGTTCTGGAACAGCGGTGACATTAAAATCCATATTTGCTTCTTTTTCATTAGCCTCAAGGTTGAAAGTGATGCCAGCACAGCCCAAATCAGCTCCCGTCAGGTTGGCTCTATTTAAGTTGGCATTTTTGAGGTTGGCATTGGTCAACTTGGCTCCTGATAAGTTAGCACCTTCTAGGTTAGCTCCCTGCAAGTTGACTCCTTGCAAGTCTAATCCTTGTAAGTTGGCATTGCTGAAATTGCATTCCGGACACTGTTTTGTTTGCAGCAATTCCTTGACTTGGTTTTGTTGCTGGGAAAATGTTAGATATTTTACCGCAGTAAATACAACTGCGATCGACAATCCAGCAGTAACTAAATTCTTTGATTTCATTAATATCCGACAAGCTTGGGCGGCTTTCTCTCGCTGTTAAGAGATTTCTCCAAGAGTGCGATCGACCTTTCCACAATTCCCCCAAAAAAATGCAGGCATCTCCCAGAAGCAGTTCACCCCCAGGGGGAACGCATCTTATTGAACACTGTTCATCAGTGGTGAGTATATTTGGAGATAAATTCACCATTTTTAGAAGCTACAGAGACGCTTTATAATGACTTTTTAGATAAAATAGGAACGGATTAATGGTGGTTTTGACTTAATGCTATTTTTGAGGAAATAAAAATATTACAATCACTGTTTACAAGTTGTATAATAGTTAGTCAGGAGTGATTTCTCAGAATTTAGTTAACTGCAACAGCGAGAACCTTAGTCAAATATTCATCATCCCACCCGGCTCAAAGTCGGTTATTTCTTGCTCCGGTTTTTGAGGGTTTTTGTTGATTCAAGAGATTAAGCTAAATGTGTCTAATTATAGTAAAGTTTTTCGGAGCCTTATCTTTTCTAATCCGACAAGTCTCCTCACAAAAACTCACATCTAATACCCAATCTAAAGAATTTTCAATTCCCCAATGGCTGCGGAATAATTCACCAAACTTTTGAGCATTATTTGGTAAAATACTAATATAATAACGAGGTAGAATAGTGTTTTTTTTATTCACTATTTCACGAATTGTATCAGACCTCTAGTATGAATTTTTTCCATTAACTGGATGTCAATCTGCTCTTTAATGTCACTTAAAATTAAGGAAATGCGAATTTCTTAGCGACCGTAATTGCTCTCTTTACTTGTCGAATAAGCTCTATGAAAAAATCTAAAAAATCCTTCTCTAATTGCTTGTTCAAACAACTCTTCTACTCTGGTCTACAGGGATGCTTGGTTCTTTTTTAAGGTGATTACACAATCTACTTATTGTTCTATAATTGACTTCACAATTGACCTCTGACCGCCCAGGGCATCAATGGTGAAAATGCTTTCATTTAATTCTAATAGTTTGAAAAAAGCCGGAATAGCTGTGATTTTATTAGAGCTTTTATCCACCTTAACTTGTCCTAAAACTAATCTTTGAATCGTCGCCCAAGCACTGACCATATGAATTGCTTTTTTATCTCCTCCCCGATTGTAAGAATGGCGAATAGTTCTGCCATCAATTGCGATTACTTCTCCTGGATGGAAGCAACTAATAGATTGAATCCAACTCAAAAAACATTTCTGAAATTGCTCCGGGTTGAGCCGAAAAAATACTCGTGCAATTGTGTCAGGTGAAGGTATGCCATTCGGCAATTCTAAAATTTTATTTAACCCTTCGTATTTAGCTCGCCCGTAACTTTCGATATCCACCCATGTATCAGCACCGCAAATGACGGCACAAATTGAGATGGTGATAAGGTCAATTAATTGATGATGTTTCGTCCGCTCAATTATGGGAGGTTGTCAGTCGGCAAAATGGTCGGCAATCGTGATTTTAGGTTTGAGTTTCATACAGGTAAACCCTAATTAAATGTTTTGTAGTTACTCAATAATTCTTCTCCAATATACCACATTCTGTTAACATGAAATTTAGATGCGTTCGCCCTGCCCTCTCAACAGAAATGGCAGCCACTGGCACATCTAGTTCGTCAAGGTGGACAATCGTGGTCTGCCGAAGTCGTGTGTTTTAAAACTAATCCTCTGTCTTGTACACTCAAGGCTCGTTGGGATATAGACTACAAAGACCCGTGGTTGATTCTGACAGACTTCAAACCGGAAGAAGCAAACATTCTTTGGTATGGACTACGTTCTTGTACCGAATGTGTTTACCGCGAGCTCAAATCAGATGGCCGGCAATGGCATCATACCCGTTTACTCTTACCACAACGAGCCGAACGAATGTGGTTAGTGCTGGCTGTTGCCACGAAAGTGGATGGTGATCCTGGGTGGCACTCACGAAAATCAATCACTGGGAGCATCTCAATGAAAGCAGCAAAGCTCGAAATTGGAATTAGGAGTCAGGAGTCAGGAGCCAGGAGAAAAGAGTCAGAAGGAAGAAGAAAGAAGTGTTTTTGCAAATATGAGATGCTCCCCAATCACTTGCCTCAAATTTTCAACAACTTCCCCCTGGACATATTGCTTTAAATCAGCCTCGGAGCCTCAAAAAACAGCGTCATTTGTCTTGTTTTCTTCTCGGCTTTGTGACTCTGATGGCTAATCTACTCAACAATCGAACGATACATCTTGAGCGTTGGATATCCTTCCCTCAAACTCCTGTGGATGCCTTTTATGCTTGTAACTCCTCCTCGTTGTAAAAAACCTACACCTGTCAGGAAGGGGAGAGGGGGAGAGGATTTGACGATTTTTGATCGGGACTCGAAATATACAATTTAAATGCACAACAGCTTAGGGGCACAACTGCGAGATAATATTCCCGGTATTGCCAGTCAAGGAATGCTTTCTACTTTTGCTAGTGGCGTGGACATTGGAGAAAGTCAACAGCAGTGGAGGAAGAAACTTGCCTCACAACCAATGATTACAAAAGGGAGTTTATCACAACTTTTACTCACCAAAAGACTCAAAATTATAGGAAAGTATTACAAAAAACCACCTTTTTCTGGCAAGACTTAGCGATTGTGATAAAATAGAAATCAAAGAAGGTGTGGGTTTGGTAGTTTTGAGAAAAGATGTAGATTTTGAAAAAGTCAACCCAGGGGAAGGTACTCAAATGGCTTGGAAATTGTTGCAGGAATATTTAAAATAAAAACTCCCACACTACCTTTTCCCCGCGATGAGACTGAAACTTTAATAGAGAGCTTCTTTACGATGTTGTCAAATACGAATTTCGATTACGACTCATTACTACAACGGGCGATCGCGATCGCAGCCAAAGCTCATGAGGGGCAGGTTGATAAGGCAGGCAATCCCTATCTCGATCATCCGCTCGCTGTGATGGAAAATGTAAATTCTCTAGAGCAGAAAATCGTTGCGGTTCTACACGATGCCGTCGAAGATTCGGAACTTACACTTGAGCAACTTAGAAGCGAAGGTTTTCCTGAAGTTATCGTCTCGGCGATCGCGGCGATTACCAAAATAGAAGGAGAAGCTTATGCAGCTTATTTAGAGCGTGTGATTGCCAACCCGATCGCCTTGCGAGTCAAAATCGCTGATGTTACTCATAATCTCGATCTGCGTCGCATCGCCCATCCGACAGAGGCAGATTTTCAACGCATTGCCAAATACAAAAAAGTCCTCAGTCAGTTGCGTGCCGCCCTAAAGTAATTATTAACCGCAGATATCCGCCTTCATCGTGGCACAGGCATCTTGCCTGTGCAATATCTAGGCATCTTGCCTGTGCAATATCTAGGCATCTTGCCTGTGCGATATCTAGGCATCTTACCTGGGCGATATCTGCGGTTAAAAAATCACCAAATCCTAAGCCATCACCATTCCCCCATCCACATTAAAAACCTGCCCCGTTATATAAGCCGCCGCCGCATCCGCCGCCAAAAACTTCACCATCCCGGCAACTTCCTCAACTTCCCCGTATCTACCCAGCGGAATATACTTCAAAATCTCATCAGACTTGACATCCTTAGTCATATCTGTAGTGATAAAACCCGGTGCAACTGCATTCACAGTAATCCCGCGACTGGCCAACTCTTTCGCCACAGTTTTAGTAAATCCAATTACCCCAGCCTTCGCCGCACTGTAATTAGCTTGTCCGGGATTGCCCATTTGCCCAGCAACCGAAGCAATATTAATAATTCGGCCGCTTCGCTGTTTCAGCATGATTTTACTGGCAGCTTTCGCACACAAAAACACGCCAGTTAAATTCAAATCAATTACCGCTTGCCAATCTTCCAACTTCATCCGCAGCAGCAAAGTATCGCGAGTAATGCCTGCATTGTTCACCAAAATGTCAATTCGTCCCCATTTTTCCATGACATTACTGGTGAGTAAATCTACTTGGTCAGTTTTCGAGACATCTGCTGCAAGTGCCACAGCTTCTCCTCCAGCAGCGACTATTTCTGCTACCACCTCATCAGCAGCCGCACTCGAACTCGCATAGTTGACGGCGACTTTAGCGCCCTCTGCCGCTAGGGTTAAAGCAACGGCGCGGCCGATTCCCCGCGACGCACCGGTCACGACAGCAACTTGACCCCGCAATCTCTGAAAAGTCTCTGGTAATAATTCCATAATTGTATCCTCGCAATCTACCAGAGAATTTTGCACTAAAATCGAGCCAGAACCCAAAAAATTATTTTGTCTTATGGCAGTTCAAAAACAGTTCAGCAGTTTTGAGGAGTTACTATCGGGCTCTGACTTGCCCGTGTTGGTGGATTTTTACGCTACTTGGTGCGGGCCTTGTCAGATGATGGCACCGATTTTGGAGCAAGTGAGTGGTCAGATGAAAGACAAGCTGATGGTTGTCAAAATTGACACCGATAAGTACGAACAGTTGGCGTCGCAGTATCACATTTATGCTTTGCCGACTTTGGTGTTGTTCAAAAATGGCGCTGAGGTCGATCGCATTGAGGGAGTTATGCAACCGGCGCAGTTGATCGATCGAGTGCAACCTTTCTTGTAACCGGAGCCCATTATCTCACACGTAGGGTGCGTCAGCCAATAGACATCTCCCAAAAAGATATTCAAGAACAGGCAGGATGCCTGTTCCACAACAATTATGGGAGATGTCTAATATCTGATTCATTATGAATAAGATAATCCTAGTTGACGCACCCTACTGATGAAGACTCCCAGCCACGCTATTATCAATCTGGCAATTCTTGGCAAACCGCAACTGCCGCAAGCTAATCTCATTATTGCGATCGGCGGAATCTTGCCCGATATCCCAATATTTTTATTTTACTTTTGGGCGAAATACATTGCTCGCTTGCCCGAAGCTACAATTTGGTCAAAAGCATATTATGAGCCTTTTGTGCAAAATTTTGTGGCTCTGTTTCATTCAATTCCCCTTGCGGTTATTGGCTGGCTAATTGCTTATTACTTTGGCTGGCAAAGTGTGCAAATTCTGTTTATCAGCATGATACTACACTCTCTGGGAGATTTGCCTGTCCACAATGACGACGCTCACCGACACTTTTTTCCGTTCAGCAATTACCGTTTTATCAGTCCGTTTTCTTATTGGGATAGAAAGCACTACGGTTCAATTGTTTCTGTGGTGGAAATGTTGTTAGTGCTGCTGTCAACTTACCGCGCTTTTGGTTTTGTTAATTCTTATGTTGGAAAAACGTTGTTGATTTTGGTGAATGCTTTTTACTTAATTGGATCGGTGTCTTTTTACGTCCGTTCTTTAGTTTCTCGTTCTTAATTATTCTGCTGCAATTGCTCTTTCACCTGATTGTCGAGATTGTTTTGGCGGAATTGTGCGATCGTCCTTAAGGCATTATCATCGAAGCTGAGCCACCCTGCGACTACTTCTTCAAATTTAAAATTCACCCTCCCTAATCTCACCACGCCAGTGTGAAATAGCACTGGTTGGACCCTGGATAAATTCTCCATCTGTCCAAGTAGTCTGGTAAAAGAATACATCTCCTTGGAGACCACCAGAAAGACAATTTTTAGCTCCCGAAAAGTTGCTTCCTATGAATTGAGAATAACTCATGTCAACTCCTGATAAATTAGCCTCTCTCAAATCGCAATTAAAAAACCAGACACCCAACCAATCTTCATCCCGACTAAATCGAGCATTTCTGAAATCAGAAAATATAGCTACTCCCAAGCCAACATTTTCCAAACAAGCACAACTAAAGTTGACATAGCTTAAGCGAGAACGACTCAGGTCAATATCACGCAAGTCAGCACCGCTCAAATCTACACGATGCAATATTTTATCCTGAAAATTTCGCTCGCCCTCGCCATAGCGCCGGAGCAATTCTTCAGCAGACAACGTTCTGTTTAAATCGTTTTGAATCCTGCCGTCAGGCAGAGTCACTTGATGAAAAATAGTCTGCTCTGTGGTTTTAATATCAGTCAAATTGGCATCAGTCAAATTAGTGTCAATCAGCACAGCACCCGTCAAGTCTGCACCCGTCAAGTCTGCACCTGTTAAGTCTGCACCCGTCAAGTCAACATTAACCAATTTAGCATTCCTGAGATTGGCATTGCTCAAGTTAGCTTTAATCAGTAAGGATTGATCCAGCCATACTCTTTCTAAGTTAGCATGACTCAAGTTAGAATTAATTAAATTAGCCCCCCCCAAACTAGCGTCTTCCAGATTAGCACCGCTCAAGTTGATATCAACCAGGAAAAAATCGGATAGATCAAAATTTTTCTGAGCGAGACCAGGAAAATTTCTCTCTCCAGCTATATACCGTGTCTGTACTTCTTGCAGGTCGTAGATTCTCGTTGACTCTTTTTCGTCCACCACTGTTTTTTTTCAGAGGAAATATTAGTTAATTTTAGCAGAACTATTATGAAATAAGTTCGGACATATCTAAATATTCAACACATTACAGTTCCTTTAACAGTAAGGTGCGTCAGTCAATATCTGATTGCTTGTGGATGGAATTCGGGTAGCTGACGCACCCTACCAATTACCAATTACCTATTCCCAATTACCTATTCCCAATTACCATATTGTTAACTACGCCGAATATTAAAACAACACCAATCTTGGCGCTTCCACAGAGTAGCGACAATCCAGCCATGCTGTTCGAGAGTGTCAGCAATTGGCTTAGCTTGTTCGAGCAAAATGCCGCTGAGCACGCCCCAAGTAGTGGGTTTGCTAATTGCAGTGAAGTGCGGGATTAAATCAATGATTACTTCTGCTAAAATGTTGCAGATCAAACCGTCGATCGGCTCATCTACCATTTCTTTCAAACGATCGATACTTCCGAGCTCTGCAACCAACTGCTGAGAATTAACGCGGTTGAGTAGTCTGTTGCTAATGGTCGATCGCACTGCCAAAGGATCAGTATCCAAAGCATAAACTTTTGTAGCGCCCAACAACACCGCGCCGATCGACAAAATACCCGATCCGCAGCCGATATCAGCAACGATGCACTCTTTGTCATCAAAACCGAGACGCATTTCCAGCGACTCCAGACAAAGTTGAGTAGTAGCGTGAGCACCAGTACCGAAAGCCACACCCGGATCTAAACGCAAAATGACGCGATCGGTATCAGTCGGTGGGGGCAGCCAAGCCGGATTAATTAAAAAGCGATCGCCCACTTCTTGAGGCTGCCAGTGCTCCTTCCAAGTGCTGCCCCAGTCTTCATCTTCAATCAAATCCCACTGCATCGCAGGTAGGGGCAAACCTGCACACAGAGCATCTTGGCGCAGCCACAGAGACAGAGCGGCCAAATCCAGCAATCCTGCCTGTTCTTCGGGCAAATAAGCCGACATCAGACAGGAATTGCTTTTGAGCTCCGTAGCAGTTCCCCGACAGTTAAATCGTTCCAGACGCCAAAAGATGATATCTTCCAGCGCCGGATCGCAAAGAATTCTAATTTCCCACCAGCTATGTGCCATAACGATTTTAGATTTTAGATTTTAGATTTTAGATTGGCCCAGGGGAACTGGAGACTGGGAACTGGGGAGTGAGGAAGGAGGATTGGCTAATAGAAAAATTCCCGCTTTCAGGCCAATGACCAATAACCAATTACCCATTACCAATTATCAGCCCTGGCATCCAAAATCTAAACTCCTAAATCCGTCAAAGATTTACCGTGTAAGCATCCCGAATTCCCGGAACTTTTAGGATCTCAGCCAGTATCCCTTCTGGTAGAGGGTCATCGAGGCTCAAAACCATCACCGCATCGCCTCGCACGATTTTACGACCTACCTGCATACTGGCAATATTGACATTAAAACTGCCCAATTGGGAACCAATTTTGCCAATAATCCCCGGCATATCGCGGTGCAGGGTAAACAGCATATGGTGAGTGGGGGAAACGTTGACCGGGAAATCGTCAACGCTGGTAATCCGAATTTCGCTTTCGCCGAGCACTGCACCCGTGACGGTGTGTTCGCCGAGAGTTCCCTTGGCCGAGAGGTGCAGGGAGCCGGTGTAGTCGCGAATTGAGGCGTCTCTGGTTTCGACGACGCGAATTCCGCGTTCTTTGGCTTCAATGCTGGCGTTGACGTAGTTAACGCGCTCTCGCAGGGCTTGGGAGAGCAGGCCTTTGAGGGCGGCCACGACTACGGGCTGGCTTTGGTTGCTGGCCAATTCGCCTTGCAGTTGAACGTTGAGATAATCGACTCGGCCTCCGGCTAGCTGGCTGACGAGGTTGCCTAGGGTTTCGGCGAGTTGCAGGTAGGGTTTGAGTTTTTCGATCGAGTCTGGGTAAATTCCTGGTATGTTAACAGCCGATCGCGCGGGCAGCCCCAACAGCACGTCGCGAATTTGTTCAGCAACATCGATCGCCACATTTACCTGAGCTTCCGCTGTCGATGCTCCCAAGTGGGGCGTCAGCACGATGTTCTGGCCCACACTCCGCAGCGGGGAATCAGCTTCCAGCGGTTCGTGTTCGTAAACGTCCAAAGCTGCGCCGGCGATCTTGCCTTCTTTGATGGCTTCTGCGAGGGCTGCTTCGTCGATGATGCCGCCTCTGGCGCAGTTTATGATGCGGGCCGTGGGCTTCATTTTCGACAGCACTTCAGCGTTAATTAAGTGCAGGGTTTCCGGCGTTTTGGGGATGTGCAGGGTGATGTAGTCAGATTCGCGCATTAGCAGTTCGAGTTCTACCAAGCGGCAGCCCAACTGATCGGCTCTTTCGGTCGAAATGAAGGGATCGTAGGCCAGCAGTTTCATGCCCATTGCTTTGGCTGCGGCGGCGAGGTGGGAGCCGATTTTGCCCAAACCGACGATGCCGAGGGTTTTTTTGTAAACTTCTACGCCGAGAAAGCGGTTGCGTTCCCATTTACCCGCTTTGACGGATTCGTTAGCTTCCGGGATGTGGCGGGACATCGATAGCATCATGGCGAGGGCGTGTTCGGCGGCGGCGATCGTGTTGCCTTCGGGGGAATTGACGACTACAATTCCTTTGCGGGTAGCGGCGGGTACATCGACATTATCTACGCCGACGCCGGCTCGGCCGATAATTTTAAGTGAATTCCCGGCTTCTATGATTTCTTTGGTAACTTGGGTGCCAGAACGGATCATTAAAGCGTCGTAATCTGGAATAATTCGTACCAGTTCTTCGGCTGAGAGTCCTGTGTTTACGTCAACTTGCGCGACTTGGGAGAGGATGTCAATTCCGGCTTGGTCGATCGGATCGGATACTAGAACTTTAGGCATAGCAAGCAATTGAGTGGAATTAGTAAAAATAGGCAAGCGCGTTGGCGAGCACAAAGTTGAGGCTTAAACCAGGGGCAGTATCTAACAGCTCAGCTCAAGCTTGCGTTTGTGCAGTTTGAATTGTATCTGCATTCGGTCTTGACCGACCGTTTTTGCTTGAAATATTTTAGGTTTCGGGGCGATCGGACTCTCGGACGGTCTGGCAATCCCCCAAGTGCTTAGCTAGTATGTCTTTTCGGTCTATAATAGACTTTGGCTATTTCAGCCTAACTATCAGGAATTATTCTCAATGAATTATCTTATCGCCGTACTGCCCGATCGAATGCAAGCCGAAGCTGCCTACTGTGCTCTGGAAAAAGAAGGCTTGCCTATGAAGCAAGTGAGTATTTTGGGCCGCGGCTACAAAACTGCTGATGAATTTGGCTTAATCGACCCGAACCAGCAAGCGAAGAAACAAGCTAAACTCATGGCTATTTGGCTGATTCCCTTTGGCTTTATTGCTGGGGTTACTTTCAGCTTGATTACTCAGTTGAAGACTTTTGCCTGGGCGGGGGAAATTGGCGATCACGCGATCGGTGGTGTACTCGGTGCGATCGCCGCTGCGATGGGCAGTGTTTTTGTTGGAGGCGCGGGCGGCATGGCTTTTGGCAGCGGCGATGCTTTGCCCTACCGCAACCGTTTGAATGCGGGTAAATTTTTGATTGCGGTTAAGGGTACTGATGATTTGACTGGGAAAGCTGCGAAGATTTTGCAGCAGTTTGAACCGGAAAATATCCAAGGTTATACAGAGACTTAGTTATTTGTTTGTTAACAGATACATTTAACCCGGCAATTCCCGGAAGTCCGGGATTGCTGAGTATGGTAGGACTTGGAAATCAGCAAGAATTCCAGTCAAAGAGGTATCTCTCAAAGCTTTTAACAAAATATTAAAAGCGCCATTGGCGTCCCGATCTAGTTTGTGACCGCAGGAGGGGCAAGCAAAATGCTTGCTACCTCCTAATTTTGTATGAATGTGACCGCATTTTGAACAGGTCTTAGATGTGTACTCTTCTGTTACGTCTACTACAACACAGCCGTGTTTAGCTGCTTGATGCTTCAACGTTTTTTTGAACTTGTAATGCGAGAGTGTAACCATCGCTCTCGCTGTTTTGGTGGCAAGGCGACGCTTACCTTTCTTTACCATTTGCTGTGTCTCGAAAGTGGGAAGAAAGATTGCCTGATACTTGTCGCACAAGTATTTTGCCGTTTTTTTGTGGAGTTCAGAAACTAAATTTTTGATTTTGATTCTGATCTTAGATGCAGCTTTTCTCAATCGATACCGAAGTCGCTTAAAACTCCTACCCTTATTTTGACCGATTCGACTCATCAATTTATCTAAATGGCTGGCAAGGCGGTAAATGCGGCCAATATCGTATTTGCCTATTTCTAAAACTTCTTGTCCGTCAAACCCAGTCATGAAAGTTCTCACTCCAGGGTCAAGCGCTACAGCTAACTTTGAGTCGGTAGCGACAGGCTTAGTTTCATCAACCGCATAACTGATGAACCACTGACCGTTAATGAGACTGAGGCTCGGTTCATGCTGCATAACTTCCAGTATTGGTTCTGCCGACTTAAAACTTAAACTTTTGGTTGCTTGGGGATAGAATATACAGGATTTCCAGTTATCGACTTGGAACCTAATCGTTTGAGAAGTATCGCGACACGTTCTAAATTTGGCTAAGCCTCCCGACTTCTTTGCGGCTTTATAAGCTTCAAACGCTTGAAAAATTGCTAACTGCCTGGGATTGTAAGGTTGTTGTTTTACCCAGTCCGGTGCGCCATCCATAATCTGCTTTCGCAGATCGTATTTACCGATTCTTTGGGTTTTTAGAATAGCAATCGCTTGGTTGTAGCACCACCGACTAGCAGCTATCCAAGTTCTCCAAGTTGCTGCTAATTTCGTTTCCGGGTAAACTCGGATCTTCTTTGATAGTAGATTTGTATTTTCCGAGTCCGTAGAGCCGACAACTGAATACGTGGATGATGGCAAGGATATCTTCAACCATTTCTCTTTCTGGAGATAACTCTGTTCGACCGAGAACCACGAGTTTGCAATCGTTTTGCTCGCATACCCATCTGATGAGGTCACAACCAAACCTTGCGAGTCGGTCTTGGTGGCAGACCACAATTTGGCTGACAGTTCCTGACATGACTTGTCCCAAAAGGGCAAGAAGACTTTTTCTTTTAAAATTGAGTCCTCCGCCGATATCTTTGAAGACTTGGCCTTGCGGGTAGATTCCTTGGAGGTAGCTAATTTGTCGGTTGAGGTCTTCTTTTTGTTTGGCGCTGCTAACTCGACAGTAGAGGGCGGTAATTCTTGGTTCGAGTCCGTCACTGAACACTGAGTCAATGTCGTAACGCCGCTGGTTAGTAGGAGTTCTAATTGTCTTGATTTTTCCCGCTTCGTCCCAGTTTCTAAGGGTTTTTTCGGAAACCGAGAGGAGTTTGCAGGCTTCTCTGGGGGTGACTCAAGCGAGTCATGCTGTTTGTTTTTTGCTTGCATCTCCTATGTTATCCTGTTTTACAAGGTTATTCCGGGAATTTACTAGAAATAATTTACTTTGTCGCAGCAGTTGACTGTTGACTGTTGACATTCAACTCGTGTAATATTTGGAGGCAGTTATGGAATCACAAACTATCCCCCTACATTCTCCCCTAGAATTAACGCTGGAATTAACCGACGAGCAGTTTTTTCAGTTGTGTATTGACAACCGGGATTTGAGATTTGAGCGGACTGCTAGTGGAGGATTGATTATTAGAGACTGTTGGCGAATGAATAAAGGGCTTCACCCCTCACCCCTAAAAATATAGCAATCCTAAATGATTATACTCGTTACCAGGCTCTTCCTGGTAACGCATATCCGGAGGCTCTGCCTCCATAGTCTGGGCCGAGGCAGAGCCTCGCTTACATCGGTTCCCAGGCAAAGCTTGGAAGTTAACCAGTTATTGAAACTGATGCGAGGATTGCTATAGTGGTTCTAGACTAAATGTCTAATTGACCATATAGCCATTAACTACCAATAGTGAACGGAAATACTGCCTCCCAGAGGTGATGGCTAACACCCCCAGCGAATTCGCCCACAGTCTCTTTCAACCGCCGTCTTATCTTTTCCCGCTAATTGATGGTATAACCTATGAAAATCCTCCACGGGACTTGGATTCCTCAAACAGAAGAGAGTTTTGTTCAAGGTGGAACTTTTTGTCTTTGGGTTGAAACCACTCAAAAGAAAAAACAGCCTGCTAAGGTTCATCCCCGACAATTGGAGACGGCACAGTTAAGAGAGTTTCTAACGAAAGAAGCCGGGATTCAACTGTCAGCAGTCAGCAATACAAGTGCGATGGGGCGAGAATACGCGATCGTCCCTCGGTATTTTTTACTGCCCACTGCTGACAACCAGCCGTTGCCCTCTTTAGAGTTAGCGCGATATTTAGAGAGTAGCACCAATCCGTAGTATTTCGGAGTAATCCGAGGTATTACAGCTACTCCAGACCACTCAATCATAGTAATCGTTATCTCTAAGCGTTTAAGTTCACACCTTGGGATTCGCTAGTTCCAAGCTCTGTAAGCAGATTGTTAAACATCCGAGATTGGCTAGAGGAAGTGCAATCTGCATAGTACCGAGAAGATAACAGGGTTGAAGCAAACTTTACTTTTAGGAAGCAACGCCAAAATGTTGAAACCCAATTTCGTTTTTGTAATTGATGCCAACAAGAAACCGCTGACACCATGTAAGCCTTCTATGGCGAGACGTTTATTATCGATGGGTAGAGCGTCTGTTTTTAGAAGATATCCGTTCAGCATCATTCTCAAAAAAGAGGTTGCAGATATTCCTGAACCCGTCACGATCAAACTAGACCCCGGTTCTAAAACCACAGGGATTGCTCTTGTTCAAAACGGCAAAGTAATCTTTGGCGCTGAGTTAACTCATCGCGGTCAAGCCATCAAAGCATCTTTAGAATCCCGTCGTTCTCTACGTCGGGGGAGGCGTTCTCGTCACACTCGCTATCGGCAAGCACGGTTTCTCAATCGCACCCGCCCTTCAGGTTGGTTGCCTCCAAGTTGGCGGCATCGCGTAGAAACTACTTTGACATGGGTGAATAAATTAATCAAATTTGCACCCATCAGTGAGATCGTTCAGGAGCTTGTCAGATTTGATTTGCAACAACTTGAAAACCCAGAAATCTCAGGCATTGAGTATCAGCAAGGCATTTTATGTGGCTACGAGATCCGCGAATATTTACTGAATAAGTGGGATAGAAAGTGCGCTTACTGTGACGTGACTGACACACCATTGCAAGTCGAACACATCCAGCCCAAAGCAAAAGGTGGCACAAATCGGATCTCTAATCTGTGCCTTGCTTGCGAGAAATGCAATCTCAAAAAAGGGACTCAGGAGACCCGCGTTTTCTTAGCCAAAAAGCCAGATGTTCTGCGATCGGTTCTAGCTCAAGCAAAACGCCCATTAAAAGACGCGGCGGCTGTCAACTCAACCCGATGGGCATTGTTCAACCGACTCAAAGAAGCGGGTATTCCTGTCTCCACAGGTTCGGGTGGTCT